>JAZUMX010000299.1:0-1526 GCA_045603865.1 Thermoguttaceae bacterium | reverse complement strand
TTGTTCTGTCCAATTCCGAAGGCTATACGCTCACGGTTTCCTCGGGCGACAAGATTATCGGCTGCAATTCCGGACCGTATTTGACGACGATGCCGGTCAATTCCAACATCGCTTTTGATACGGTTACGTTTAGAATCTGGAACACGTATCCCGCCAACGCCGGGACGCCCGCCAAGGCGAATTCGACTGCCAAAGACTGGTGTTCCGTTGTCGAACTGCTCGCCTTGACGACGCCGGAAACGGCGCAGTCGCTTTTCCCGACTCCGGAACAGTACAAGGCATGGAGCGCTGAGAAAATCGAGGCGGCGAAAAGAATCCAGGAGGAAATGAAAGCCAAGTACATAGATCGCGTAACAGACGCGCTGCCTCGTAGAGCGGCGGCGCTGCGTCTGGCGTTAAACGACCTGTACGATTCCTATCCGGACGAGTACGAGTCAACGGACTTTATGGCGAGACTGGATTCCATCGAAAAGGACTTGGCAAAGATTCTGCCGACGGTTATTTCGAGCTATGGAAAGCCGCTGCCGGAATTCGTTTCCGTGTCGCTGAATGATATTATTGCCCGGTTTAACCAGCTCCAGCGCGAGGCGACGCTGTCGAACCCGCTGCTCAACGTTTTTTCCGAGCTGTTGGTTGTCAAGCGGTCGTATAAATCCCCGCGAATGGGCTTGCCGTGCAACTGGGAAAGCAATTCCTCTCTTCCGAAAAGCGGTTTTGACGACGCGATTGTCCGAATCCCGGTCAAGGGACAGTCGACGGCTCTGGACTGGTCGAAAGTCCCGGTCGTCTACAAGCCGGAAAAGCCGGTTTTCGTCGGGGACGTCGATTTGAACTGGGACGCCGACAAAATCCTGTTCTCGTCCATTGGAGAGAACGGTCGCTGGCAGGTTTTTGAGTACAATCTGGACGGCAAGTCCGCGCCGAAAGAACTCACAGCCGACGAAGCCGACATTGACTCTTACGACGCCTGTTACCTGCCCGACGGCAGAATTATCTATACGTCAACCGCAATCATGGCGGGCGTTCCGTGCGTTTACGGCTCGTCACATATCGCGACGTTGTTTTTAATGAACGGCGACGGGACGGCGAAACGTCAGCTGGCGTTCGATCAGGAACATTCCTGGAACCCGGCGGTTTTGAATAACGGTCGCATTCTGTATCAGCGATGGGAATACGCCGACTTGCCGCACAGCAACTCGCGCCAGCTGTTCCAGTGCAATCCTGACGGGACGGGTCAGCTGTCGTACTATAACAGCAACTCGTACTGGCCCAATTCGTTCTGGTATTCCCGACCTATTCCCGGCGAGCGGTCGATGATCGTTTCCGTCATTACCGGACATCACGATTCCCACCGCGCCGGCGAATTGTGCCTGTTTGACCCGGCTTTGGGTCGAAACGAGGCGGACGGCTGCATTCAGCGCATTCCCGGATGCGGCAAGAAAGTCGAACCGATTATCAAAGACGGATTGGTTAAGAATTCCTGGCCGAAGTTCCTTCATCCGTTCCCGCTGTCGGACAAGTATTTT
>JAZUMX010000298.1:0-3913 GCA_045603865.1 Thermoguttaceae bacterium | reverse complement strand
ACAAAGCGTACTGGAAAGACGACCCCGAATTTGACATGACCAACACGATTCAGGCTGCTCCGCATCTGCCGCCGCCGATGATGACGCACGACACGCTTCTGACGCTGGTTCGTTACGCCATGCAAAGCAACTGCGGCTGGCCGCTGCCCAAACCGACAGTTCTGGAAAACGACGTTCAAACCGTCTTCGACGCGTACGACAAAAACGATTTCCAGACTGCCAGCGATCACGACGGTTTTGCATTTTCCCTGCGTGTAACAGGGCGGGGCGGGGGAGACTGGACGATAAACCAGAATAACGGTCGAATCGGGATTTATCAAGGGCTTTCCTGCTTTGCCGATGTCCCGCTGATGACCATGAATACCGAGACGTTCAATCAACTTCAGACCAGTTCCGATTCCGATTTGTTCTGGAACGTCAGCTGGGAAAACGCTCCTGTCGAGTTCAAAGCGAAAGCTGTTCAGGCTCTGCGGGAAGTCAAGTCAAAAGTCGCCGTCGCCAAGTAACGCGGTATAACAGATTCGTTGTCAAACGACAATTCATAACAATATTAAACAGTAACAAGAACAATGACGTTATCAAAAATAGCGATAGTCGGAATAGCGTGTCGATTGCCGGGGGCTCCGAACGTAGACGAATTCTGGAAGCTGGTCTGCGAAGGCCGCACTGCCATCGGTCCCGTTCCAGAATCGCGACTGAATCGAAAGCTGTTTTACGACCCTGAAAAAGGCGTCCGAAACAAGACATACACCGATCTGGCGGCGATAATCGACTATCCAGCCGTTGACCGGACCCGAACGCCGCTTCCGCCAAACGCAGAGCAGATTTACGACCGCGTTCAGTTGACGCTGTGCGCCTCCGTTGCCGACGCGTGCCGAAATGCAGGCTGGGATCCGTTCAACTTTCCGATTCGCAACGCCGGCGTTTATGTCGGAACAACCCGTCCCGGCGACCGCACGGAGGTTATTGGACTTCGCACTTATTGCCCGGAAGCGTTGTACGAACTGGGACGCGTTGAGTCGTTCAAGGCTGAATTGGAAGAAACTCAGCGCTCCGAACTGCTTTCTGAATTAAAGAAGGATTTCGTTCGCGACTTGGAAGCCAGCCAGAGCAATATTACCGATGACATGGAATCGCCGCATGCCTCTGACGCTTCCGGACTGATTTCCAGAGCGTTCCATCTCAATGGACCGTATATGATTTTTAATTCTGCCTGCGCGTCGTCGCTGCACGCGATATCTCAGGCGGTCATGGCTCTTCAGGAACATAAAATCGACGCTGCCATCGCCGGCGGAGCTAGTTATTTCCATTCCGACACGCTCGTTCTGTTTGCATCGTCTCAATCCATGACGACAAACCGATCCTGCCCGTTCGACGAAGACGCCGACGGCATGGTTGTTGGAGAAGGAAACGTTGTGTTCATTCTCAAACGTCTGGAAGACGCGATTCGTGACAAAGACGACGTCAAAGCCGTTATCGCCGGGTACGGAATCGCTTCTGACGGCAAAGGCAAGAGCCTTTGGGCGCCAAGAAAAGAAGGACAAATTGAAGCGATGCGCCGGGCGTACGCGTCCGGACTCAATCCGGCGGAAATTGACTACATCGAAGGACACGCAACGTCAACCGCGTTGGGCGATGCGACCGAAATGGAAGCTCTGACAGCGGTCTTCGGCGATTGCCATCCGGACAAAAAGATTCCCATTGGCTCGTCCAAGGGCAACGTCGGTCACACGCTGGAGTCCGCCGGGGCGACGGGCGTTCTCAAAGCGGTTCTGGTGTTACAGAACAAATACTGCCCGCCGGTTGCCGGGCTGAAAAAGCTCAGTTCCAAGATTCCGTGGGATAAAGTCCCGGTTGTAGCGTCAAACGAAGGGCATCCGCTGGAAAAGATTTCTGACGGCGACCGTCCCATGCGCGTCGGCGTAAACTCGTTCGGCATTGGCGGTCTTGACGTCCACCTGGTTATTGAGGAATGGACTGGAAAAGCCCCTGCGACCGCGCCCAGCGTGACGCAAAATCGTGAACCGATTGCCGTCGTTGGCGTCGGCTGCATTTATCCGGACGCGTACAACATGACGGACTTTGCGTCGCTGGTTTCCGGCGGAAAGAACGCGATTAAACTTATCCCGGAAAGCCGCTGGAATTACCTTCAGATTCTCGAACAGCGCGAGGTCGAGTCGGAATACCCGGTCGGTCAGCCGGAAGCGGGCGTTATCGACAAATACGTCTATGACTGGAAAAAGAACAAGATTCCGCCCAAGCAGGTTGCCAACGCCAGTCCGCTGCAGTTTATGGCTCTCGACGCGGCCAACGAAGCGTTGGCGGACGCCGGTTTTGACTTCTCCGACGAAAGCCGCCGTCGCGCCGGCGTTGTTGTCGGGACGACTTTTGGCGGTTGGTTTGCCGACCAGATGAATATTATTCTTTGGCTGCCGTTGATGGAAGAATGTCTCCGCAAAGAGCTGCGCGCCCGCAGCGTGGACGCGGCGAAAATCGAAAAGATTATCGACGATTTCGCCAACGCAATGCATAAGAAAATGCCGGCTCTGCTCGACGAGACGGGGTCGTTTACACCCAGCGCGCTGTCGTCCAGAATTACCAAGTCCCTTGACCTTCACGGCGGAGCCGTTGCTCTGGAAGGCGGGTTCGCAACAACGGGCATGGCTCTGAACTGCTGTATCGACCAGCTCCGCGTTGGAATGAACGACATGATGATCTGCATTTGCGGTCAGCAGGATTTCGGTCCGGTCGGAATTGACGAGGCAATGTCCAAAGGCATTTGGGCAAAAGACGGCCGCGTGTCTCCCTTTGACGTCAAGGCGAACGGTTACGTTCATGGCGAAGGCGTTGGCGTCCTGGTTCTCATGCGGTACGAGGAAGCCGTCAAACAGGGTCGTAAAATTCACGCTGTTATCGACGACGTGGGCGTTGGGTCCGGGTACTCTGTAACAGACAACGTCTTGCTGGCAATGGAGCGTTCCGGCGTCAAGGCTGGAACCATGCCGTCGTTTATCGAAGGCGACTTCAACGGCGTTGCGGAAAAGGACGCGGCTGTCGTTGAAGCTCTTAGCGTCGCAGGGCGTCAGTTTGCCGACGGCTCTAAAACGACGCTGGGGTCTGTTGTCAACCAAATTGGATACCTGCCCCTTGCTGAAGGCGCAGCGTCGCTCCTGGCGGCTATCGAAAACCTGAAACAGGGCAAATGGAACAAGTCGCCATGCTTGACTCAACCGGCTCTGTACTACACCCGATATAACAATATCGAGGTCCCGAAAGATGAAAAATCCATGCCGAACGACGCTGCTGTGGGCGTCTGTTCCGGCGACAATATTTGCAGTTTCGTAAGACTACATAAATAAATTTGGAGAGAATTATGAGTAAAGGTCGAATTGTTTTCTTTGACGCTACCGAAGTTCGTCGAGAAAAAATGCGTAACGCGGCTATGGGCGTTAAAGAGTCCAAAGCCGTCAATCCGGAAGTTGAATTCGTAGATAAAAACGTTACACCCCCGGTTGTAGAACCAGCGCCGAAGGCGGAAGTCAAAGTAGAAAAGCCGGAAGTGAAAGTCGAGAAACCGGCGCCCGCCGCTCCCGCTATCGCCATTTCCAAAGAAGAACTGGAAGGCGCTTTGATTGCGTTTGTCGTCGAACAGACGGGCTATCCGGAAGAAATGGTTGAAATGGACGCTGACCTCGAAGGCGACTTGGGCATCGACAGCATCAAAAAGGCTCAGCTGATGGGCGAACTGAACGAGAAGTATCATTTCGTCGACGCTTCCGCCCCGGCTGACAACGATATGTCCCTGGACGACTTCCCGACGCTGAGTTCGATTAGAGATTATCTGTTAAGCAAAGCAGGAGGAAGTCAATTATCAATTAGCAATGAGCAATTAGCAATTGATGCAAGCGTTGTT
>JAZUMX010000297.1:0-10441 GCA_045603865.1 Thermoguttaceae bacterium | reverse complement strand
TTTATCAATATATTAAAAAACGCATGGCGTTGAGAAAGTCCGCGCCATGCGCTGTATTATTCTGCGCGCAAGACGTTATGCGTTACGCTTTTCGAGAACCTGGTCAATCAGTCCGTAGGCAACGGCTTCTTCCGCCGACATGAAATTGTCGCGATCGGTGTCTTTTTCGATCGTCGCATAGTCGTGCCCGGTGTGCTTGATGAGAATGTTGTTAATCTTCTCTTTGACCTTGTTGAACTCCTTCATGTGAATAAGGATTTCTTCTGCCGTGCCTTCCATGCCAGCCAAAGGCTGGTGAATCATGACGCGGCCGTTGGGCAGAGCAAAGCGTTTTCCCTTTGTTCCGGCAGTAAGCAGAACTGCGCCCATGGAAGCGCACTGACCAATGCAGTACGTGCAGACGTCACAGGAAATGAACTGCATCGTGTCGTAAATTGCCAAACCGGCAGAGACGGAGCCGCCAGGCGAGTTGATGTAAATATGGACGTCTTTTTTGGGGTCTTCCGCCTGCAGATAAAGCAGCTGGGCGACGATGCTGTTGGCGACTTCGTCGTTGATAGCCGAGCCGAGGAAGATAATGCGGTCTGACAGCAGTCGGCTGTAGATGTCCATCGAGCGTTCTTCGCGCCCGTTGCGTTCGATTACAAATGGAATCAGATTTGGCATGCTTTACTCCTTAAATTATTCTTCTTCAGCGTCGTTTTCCTGTTTGGTGAGGATCTTGTCTACCAAACCGTAGGCTTTCGCCTGTTCAGCCGTCATATAGTTGTCACGATCCGTATCTTTGGCAATCTGTTCGATGGTCTGCCCGGTATGGAAGGCGAGAATTTCGTTGAGCGAATCTCGCGTTTGCTGCAGTTCTCGCGCCTGAATTTCCATGTCGGAAACCTGTCCGCCGATCTGTCCCCACGGTTGGTGAATCATGATTTTGGCGTGCGGAAGAGCAAATCGTTTTCCCTTCGCTCCGCCAGCCAGCAGAACCGCGCCCGCGCTGGCAGCCAAGCCGACGCAGTACGTACAAACCGGGCACGCCAGAACCTGCATTGTATCATAAATCGCCATCGCGGCTGTAACAGATCCGCCAGGCGAATTGATGTAGAAATGAATATCCTTTCGGCGGTTTTCGCTTTGCAGATACAGCAGTTTCATAACCAACTCGTTTGCGTTCCCGTCGTACAGCTCGCCCTGAAGGAAGACGACGCGATTTTCCAGCAGCAAGTCTCCCAGCGTCATTGTACGCTGACGCTGATAGTCGCGTTCCGCCATCGGAGAGAACGCTGCGCGAGGGTCTGCCGACCCTGACATCTGAAACGGATAAGGTGAATTCATCATTAGCAATATGTATTAAGTGGTTAGTAATTAGTGGTAAGTTGTTAGTATTTGATATAAAACGCGTTGCGTCCTTATCGCTTAAAACTAACTACTTACCACTTAACATTATACGAATCAGAGTCAAAACTGTTCAAAATTATTCGGCTTTTTCTTCAGCCGGAGCTTCTTCAGCTTTTTCTTCTGTTTCTTCAGGTTTATCGCCGCCTGCCGTGTAATTGATAGCAGAGGTCGACATCGAACCCGGCAGTTCATACGGAACTTCAACGAATTCCGCAGAGGCAGAAATCAGGTCGATAACTTTGTTTTCGACAATTTGATTTCTCAAAGCGTCTTCCTGACCGGCGTTTTCAATCTGGAGACGAACGCGTCGCGGAGTGGTTCCCATCTGAATGGCGATCGTTTCGATTTCCTTATCGATGTCGTCTTCGGTGGCTTCGATGTTTTCCTGTTCAGCAATCTTTTCCAGAATGAAGTGTTCGCGCAGCAGCTTGGCGGTTTCTTCTTTGGCGTTTTGACGCAGTTGGTTCTGAACCAGCTGAATCATTTCAGCGTTGAGACCGGATCGCTGCATTTCCAGAGCCTTGCGATACATTTCGCGTTCCGTCTGATTTTCCAGCAGCTTGGCGGGCAGATCCCAGTTGGCGTCTTTGAGCAGCTGAGAGGTGATGCCTTCGCGTTTGCTCTGATTTTGAGCGTAGGTAAGCTGATTTTTCAGGCTGTCGAGAACGGCGTCGCGCAGTTCCGCTTCCGTTTCAAATCCGCCGAGGGATTCGAGCATTTCAGCGTCAAGAGCCGGCAGTTCCATGCGTTTGACGTCTTTAATCTTGAACGTTCCTTCAACTTCCTTTCCGCGGAAAAGCGGGTTTGGAGCGTTGTCAGACAACGTAACTTTAACCGTTTTGACGTCGCCGGGCTTTACGCCGACCATCAACTTGTCGAAGTTCTCGATGTTGGTGTCGCGGAACGAAAGCGTCGGGCGAATGCGAATCGTTTCGTCGTCGGCAGAGGAAATGACGTTGCCGTCGTAGGTGAACGACAGGCTTGTAACGATGTAATCGCCAGCCTTCGCCGGTTCGTCAATCGGAGCCAGCGTTCCCTTGCGGGCGAGGTAGTTTTCCAGAGCGTTGTCGACGTCTTTGTCGGTGAACTCGCGAACGGGCTTTTCGAGTTTCAGACCTTTCCACTGCGGAACGTCGAATTCCGGGCGGACTTCCAGATCGTACTCGTAAATGAACGGAGCGTTTTCGACCAGAACGATGGAATCAATTTTGAAATCCGGTTCGCTGATCGGAGCGAGTTCTTCGTCATCGTTGACCTGGCTGATAGACGCGGTAAGCAGGTCAGCCTTGACTTTCTGATTGACTTCTTTGCGATAGAAGCGTTCGACCAGTTTGCGGGGCGCGTGACCAGCGCGGAAACCGTGAATCTGAGCGTCCTTGGCAACTTGGGAGAATTCTTCTTCGAAAACGCGATTGACGTCTTCTGCTGAAACTTCAACGGTGATGTGTCGTTCGCAAGCGCCGACGGTTTCGACTGTTACCTTCTGGTTGAGCTTGGTTGTTTCTTCCGCTTCGTTGACTTCAGCGTCGATAGGGGTGTTTTCTTCGGACATGGGATAATCCCTCACAATCTAAAAAATAAAAATGAAAAATATATTAAACATTTACCTGTCTGAAAATGTACCCATTTTCACATTTAGACAGCGCAAATGCGACCATTTCAAATTTTCCTTATTATAGATTATATATTAAATCTCAATTTTGACAAGTAGGCAGGGAAAAGAGAGAAAAATCAAGAATAACTGACAGTAATTGAGATTCAGGAATGCTCAAATGCATTTTAAAAATGTGCAACGAACATTCCCTAAAGTACTAATCAAAAGAAATAGACAGCTTTTTACCCAGTCCTTTTGCTACTCGATTGAGAAACTGGAGAGAAGGGTTATAATTCCCGCTTTCCAAACGGGCAATATGACTCTGATTGGTTCCAATGCGTTGAGCCAATTCCGTTTGAGTCAGATTCTGCTCATTTCGAATCGCGATAATCTGACGAATCATTTGGTATGTCGGTTCCAAGGAATCGAATTCTTCTTTAACCTCAGGAGCTGCAAGCAACTCCTGACGCAGTTCGTCATAGTTGGTCATGGCGTTGTTCATAGTCTTTTTTGTATTTTAAGGCAAATCCGTATCAATAAGAAACGAGTTGCGAGCAGCGAGAAACGCAAGTTCCTCACAAAATCTTCTCGCAACTCGCTACTCGCAACTAAAGGTATACCGTTGCTGGATGAGCCACAATCTTTTCTTACGGTTCAATCAAGACCGGTTCGTTGTTGACGTTGAGCAGGACGGGCTGTTCAAACGTCAGGCAGGCTGCCAGTTCCGGATCGGCGGTTCTCGCCAGGGCGAAGTACTCGTCGCTGAACTGCTTGATCTTGCGCGGAGCGGCGTTCTGCTGCGTTTCCGTCAGAGAGGAATCGATCCACTGATTGTTCTTGTAGAAGAACGTTCGGTTGTGAATCTGACGCAGGTTCTGAGCCATTGCCGCCTTTTCCTGCTTGACTGACGGGGCAGGAGCTGGAGCCGAGCCTAAAGTTGTGCCGCCGAATGAGGGCCGAGAGTGATAAGCGGGCGCTGCTGGAGCTGCCGCCGCTTCTTCCGCCATGACGGAATCCAAAGCCATGTCGGCGTCTGCCATGCGTTGAGCCTGAGGCGCAACGTTCTGAGCCATCTTAAACGCGCCTTTGAGCGCTCTCTGAGTTACGCCGCTGGCGTTGGACGTGTTCTCTGCCAAGGCGTCGACGCGTCGTTCAACTCGGCGAGCGTTGCTGGCAACGTCAAGCTGAGCGTTTTCGTCCGCGAGGAAAGACGTATACGGGGTCAGAATTCCGTGCTGAATCGAAAGCTGAATCAGCTCGTCCATGAGTTCCTTGTTTTTGCCGTTCAGGTCGAGGTCGTCGAGAATGGCGCCGATTCGACGCATCGCCCACAGCTTTTCCGTAAACGCATAGCGGGTGTTGGACGTCTTTTCGGTCAGTTCAATCGGATACGTAAATTCCAGCGTCTCGTCTGCGTTGATCTTGCCGGAAACCTTGAGCGTTCCCTTGCCGGGGAATCGGTATCGACCGGAAATGACAAGCTGTTCGCCGGCGAAGATGTCGAAACCGCTGTCTGGATAAAGGCGGTTAACCAGCGGGACGCCCTGCTTTTTCGCCTCGGAATCGTCGGCGGGCGTGAAAGTCAGCTGAACGTTGGTCATGATGGGCGCCTGGAGTTTGTTAAACAAACGGCTGACGCGGTCTTCGATATTCTCGTTTTCCCGGACGAATTCGCTCTGACCGGAGCTGTCGCGGACGAGTTTGTCCATCAGTCGGCTGTTGAGGTCGTATCCAACGCCAAAGGAGAACACGCGGGCTTTGCAGTCGTTGGCTTTTTTCGCGTTGAGAGCGATTTGAACGTCGTTCGTTTCTCCAACGGTCGGGCAGCCGTCCGTCAGGAAGAGAATGTAATTCGGGTTGTCGGCAGACGCCTTTTTGAGCTGTTCAATCGACGTCGTCATGGCGGAGTTGATGTCCGTTCCGCCGCCGGCGTAGATGCCTTCGATGAAGACCAGCGCCTCGTTTCGCGTTTCTTCCGAAGCGACTTGCATGGAATCTTTGTACAGCTTGACGTGGGTGTTGTAAATGAGAATATTAAACGAATCCCCGTCGCGCAGGTTCTTGACGACGTATTTCAGAGCGTCTTTCGCCTGAGCGATTTTCTTGCCCATCATGGATCCGGAGGTGTCCAGAGCAAAGACGACGTTTTTCGCGCGCGGTTTTTCGTCTTTCGCCTTGATTTCCGGGCTTCCCAAAAGGAGGAAGTATCCTTCCTCGTCGTCTTTGTTGGGCATGTAGCTGACCGTTCGCGTTGTCAGCTTTTCCGTTCCGACGTCAAACAGAAGACGGAAATCGGCGTCTGGAACGATTTTTTCAGCGTCCCAGGAAACAGATGCGGACTTTTCCGTCGGCCGCTGGATTTTGATTTCCTGCGTGGGCGAGTAGACGTTGCGAATCGGGTCGGCGCTGTCGATTGTTACGTGAACGCTGATCTTGCCGACCGGCTTGGTCGAGTATTTAGCCGTTGCCAGCGGGAAGAGGAAGTCCGTCAGACCGTCCGTCCGTTTGCAAAGCTGAGTGTACTTCAACGACACCGTTCTCGACGCCTTGGGCGGGATCGGGAAAACGCTTGTCTTGAACATGCCGTATCCCATCCATTCCAGCAGAGCCGGGTCCAGATTCTTCCGGACGATGCTCTCGTAAACCTCTCGGGCTTTATCCGCCGCCATGATTTTAGCGGGGAACTCTTTGCCGTCGACCATGAGCGTCAGCTGATCAATTGCGCTGTCGTACGGGAGAGGGAACATGAACGACGCTTCCATCTGAGTGGAGCCTTCGTTCGTAAACGTTTGTGAAACCATAACTTCCGCCGCCTGATCGGTCATCGTAACGTGAACGTCGATGCTGTCGATCTTGTATTCCAGAACGGGTCGTTCCGGACGCGGACGCGGCGGCAGAATCGGCGGGAACGGGCGAGGCGGGAACGGCGGATGAATGATAATTATTTCCGCACGCGGCAGCCGCGCTTCTTCAGAAACCAAAACGCCCTGAGCGTACGTTGCAACGGCGCACAAAACTACCGCCGCCGCTGTAATCAGAGCTGTCAAAATGGGGAAAAATCGCTTGTTCATAAATTGTTCTCCTTGTAAAAAAGAGGGAAAGAGTCAAAATTTCGCCTTTTCAAACTGGGCTTTACTTATTATTACGGATTAGACGAAAAAATGCAAGCGAAAAATCCAAGAAAATATAAGGATTATTTACGCAATTTTATCCCCCGCCTTGAAAGAATCTATTAATATGAGATAATACAAGGAAATAGGGAATGGGGAATAGGGAATAGATATTTGGATAGGACGTTTAAATACTATCCCCTCTTTCCTGTTCCCAATACACTTTTTACATTTTTACCCCTTTCACAAACCATGGACTACAATCAGTACGACAACCCGTTGATTACCCGTTACGCATCTTCCACCATGAGCGCGCTGTTTTCCCCGCAGCGCAAGTTCAGCACATGGAGGCGCCTTTGGGTCGCTCTGGCGGAAACGGAAATGGAGTTGGGGCTGCCCATTACTCAACAACAGGTTGACGAACTCCGCTCTCAGGTGGACAATATCGATTTCGACGCCGCGGCGGAATACGAGAAGAAGTTTCGACACGACGTCATGGCGCACAACCACGCTTTCGGCGACGTCTGCCCCAATGCGAAGGGGATTATTCACTGGGGAGCGACCAGCTGTTACGTAACCGACAATACAGATTGCATTCTCGCCCGGGAAGCGATGCAGCTTGTCCGCGCCCGTCTGGTTGACGTCCTTCGAGTTCTGGGGAAGTTCGCTCTGGAAAACAAAGACCTCGCCTGCCTCGGGTTTACTCACCTTCAACCCGCCCAGCCGACAACCATCGGCAAACGCGCAACGCTCTGGATGTACGACCTGACCATGGACCTGGAAGACTTCGAACACCGTCTGGCGACCATCAAAACCCGCGGCGCCAAAGGCACGACCGGCACTCAGGCAAGCTTCCTCGATATTTTTGAGGGGGATCACGAAAAAGTCCGCGAGCTGGACAGACGCGTCTGTAAAAAGATGGGTTTTGACGAACCGTACGCCGTTACCGGTCAGACGTCGCCGCGCAAGCTGGACTCGCAGGTTCTCGCCGTCTTGTCCGGGCTGGCGCAAACGTGTCACAAGATCGCGACCGACATCCGAATCCTGGCTCACCGCAAAGAAATGGAAGAGCCGTTTGAAAAGAGTCAAATCGGGTCGTCCGCCATGCCGTACAAGCGCAACCCGATGAGAAGCGAACGCATTTGCTCTCTGGCGCGGTTTGTCATGAGTTTGGAATCGTCGCCCGGCATGACGCTGGCAACGCAATGGTTTGAACGGACGCTGGACGATTCCGCCAACCGCCGTCTTGTCATTCCGCAGGCGTCTATGGCTATCGACGCCATTCTGATTATTCTCCGCAACGTCTGTGACGGATTGGTCGTCTATCCGAAGGTTATTGAGAAAAACTTGAGAGAAGAACTGCCGTTCATGGCAAGCGAAAACATCATGATGGAAGCGGTCAAACAGGGCGGCGACCGTCAGGAACTGCACGAGTTGATTCGTCAGCACGCTCAGGCGGCGGGCGCGGTCGTCAAACAGGAAGGACGCCCCAACGACCTGCTGGAACGTCTGAAGAACGACCCGGCGTTCGCGAACGTGAACTTCGGCGAGGTTACTAACCCGTCCAAGTACGTTGGCCGCGCCCCGGAACAGGTCGTAGAATTCATGACGGAAGTCATGCAGCCCATTTACGATAAATATGAAGGCGTAACCGCCGAAGTCGAAGCGATGAAGTGCTAATCGCGCCTAATTCTATCGTGACAGATTTGCCCAATTGACAACAGCCGATCGTCATTTGATCGGCTGTATTGAGCGTTAGTTTCTAACCCGATAAATCGGCTGGCCGCTCCAGCCGAGTTTTTCTCTGAGTGTTTGATAATAGCTTTTGTTAGGCGCAGCGACAAGCTGAACGCTTAGATGGGACTTTCGAATCTCAATCTGATCTCCCGGTTCCAGCCTGTCCAGAATCTGACCGTCTACGACTACGCTTGTTTCCGGGTTCGGATTGACAATTTCCATCACAAAAACGCGATTGGCGTCGTCAACGACAGGGCGATTGGTAAGCGTATGGGCGGAAATCGGACAGACGACAAACGCCTGCATCGTTTTATGCAAAATCGGACCGCCGGCAGACAGGTTATGCGCCGTTGACCCGACGGGCGTTGAGATAATCAATCCGTCACAGGAGTACGTGGTAACCAGTTCAAAGCGCTGATCGAAAGGAAGCGGGGCGTCTGCCAGGGTTTGCCGGGTTGTCGAATCCGATCTGTCGGCGTACAGCTTGATTTCCATAATGGAAAACGGCGCGCCGTTAAGAATCGCCGCTTCGTTGACCCCCTGAACTGTTTTAATCGCTTTGCCGTTGCGAAGAATTCTGCACTGATACATCATCAACGGGACAACGGGCAGCGGATTATTGTCGAAAATTTTCAGCAAAGGAACCAGTTCTTCGATAGCGATGTCTGCCAGGAAGCCAAGCCTGCCCAGATTGACGGCTATTAACGGTCGCTGTTTTTCGCCCATCTGATTTACAGCGCGAAAAATGGATCCGTCTCCGCCCAAAACGACAACGGCGTCTGCCTTGTAATGCACGAGATTTTTTGTACCGGTAAAATCTGAGCAAACAATATCGGCGACCTTGCTGATTTCAGGCGTTAAATCCTGAGCAATCATTTCAATTCCTGCGCGGTTGGGATAGCCCAGAAGGATAATTTTCATAATAGGGTGTAAAAACAGACAGGTCGAGAATGTTATCCCCTCGACTTTTTGACGTCTTTTAATTGTTTACAGTCTTTTAATTGTCAACTCGCCGGTTGTACGCATTTCCAGTTTATAGGTTGCCCCCTCTTCCAGCTGCATGTATGGAGCGGAGCCGTGAGTGGCGCGAACGCCTTTTTTGTGAGCGTAATCCGGGTCTTGAGCCAGCTTCCAGAACTCTTTCCAAAGATTTTCCTGAAATTGCTGAAAACGCGAGTTGTCTGAAACGCAGGCTTCGGGAGTTTGCCCTTCCGGGTCAATTGGAAATCCGTCGTCCGGTCGGATTTTTTCGCTGAAAAGCCGACGAATCAAACACAGCGCCTTTCCCTTGAAGTCGTCTCCTTTTTCGATGTATTTATCTTCAAATTTGATGGCCATGGAGTCAATGTAAAGACAGCAGCCTTCAATTGTAAACACTCTTTTTTGACCGTATGGTTCTTCTGACGGGTCCAGTTCGGTAAACGAAAAAGTCGTTTTTACGATTCCGTTCTCTTCCGATTTTTTAATATCGGAAATGACAGCCATGCGTTTGCTCATTTTTAAGAACGCATTGGCTTGAAGAAGCCTTTGAATTTCATGATCCTGCCAATAGGATTTAAGCCCCAGAAAAATCAGCGGTCCTCCAACGGCGATAGCGATGAGATATGTTGGCAATCCTTTAGGAAGCGATCCAAACAAGAAAAACAGCAACAGAACCGCTACGCCAATTCCAGCAATGATAACGCCGTTAGAAAGGTTTTTCAACATTAACAGGTGTTTCATGACAAACAACTCCTGAGGTGTTAAACTGTTTATTGTTTTGTAATGGATTGCTCGCCGGTGTTGCGCATTTCGAGCTTGTAGGTTGAACCCTCCTGCAGTTTCATTGAAGGCGCTTGACCGTGAGCGGCGCGAACGCCCTTAGTTTTAGCAAAAGCCGGGTCTTGAGCCAATTTCCAGAAATTGCCCCAAAGCTCTTTTTCGAATTCGGTGGAATCTGGAGAGTCCAGCTTGTACGGTTTGGGAGTTTCGCCTTCAGCGTCAAGCCGGAAACCTTCTTCAGGCTTTTGCTTTTCGCTGAAAAGACGATTAAACAGACACAGAGCGCTTCCTTTTAAGACGTCTCCCTGTTCGACAAAATCGTCTTCAAATTTGATTACCATCGTGTCAATGTAAAGGACGTCGCCGTCGATGGTAAACGTGCGTTTTTCTCCGATCGGCTTGTCTGACAGGTCAACTTCAGAAAAGGAAAACGTTGTTTTGACGGAGTCTGAGCCTTCCGGATGTTCCTTGACGATGTCAGAAATGACCGCCAGACGGCGAGTTTTTTTCAGGAAAAGGTTTGCCATTTCCAGCTTTTGATTTGTAACCTCGAGCTGAGCAATTTTTTCCTCGGCGTCTTTAAGCTGTTTTTGCGTAGTTGCAAAGTTGTTGTCAAGATACGTAAAAATCTGCCAGCCGAGCGCTGTAACAGCTAAAATAACAACAGCATAAATCAACGAAATGAGCTTTTTCATGCTTTTTATCTTTGTTTATAAAATGAAAAAAGGGTGAATGGTTTTAGTGCGACATGGCCAGGACTATCATGACAACGATAAAAATGACGGCAAGTACAATGGCGACAATTGCCCATTGAAACCAGAATTTTGCCATTTTTTTGTCTTCGAGT
>JAZUMX010000296.1:0-9345 GCA_045603865.1 Thermoguttaceae bacterium | reverse complement strand
ACGTTCTGATTAACGGCAGGCAGAGCGCGGCGCTCAAAAGACGTAAAATCGCCGTCAACGTCATTCCGCAATACTATTATGAAGAATCGTAGTCGTTACGCCTGACGCGTTTAATCTTGCCGTTGTTATTTATCATTTCCTTCAGCCCATTTATAAACCATGGATCTGACTCTGGCTTCATTTCAAAATAAAGCGATAGCTCAACTTTTAGAGGCAATGGAAAGCCCGCGGCGAGACGTAGTTCTCAAAAGCTGCACTGGAAGCGGAAAGACGATTATTCTGACGCATTTCATGGACGAGTACAATCGCGGTCATTCAAATCACGTTTTCGTTTGGCTGACGCCGGGAAAAGGCGATCTGGAAGAGCAAAGCCGGGAAAAAATGGATCGCTATATTCACAACGCTCAGACGAAACTTCTGCCGGACGTCATGCTGTCCGGGTTTGAACCCGGAGACGTTTGTTTTATCAACTGGGAAAAGCTGACCAAAAAGGGAAACAACGCTCTTAAAGAGGGAGAGCGAACCAATTTCTACGAACACATTCAAAGAGCGCTTGACGCCAATTTGCGCTTTACCGTTATCGTGGACGAAAGCCATCAAAACAATACGGTCAAAGCGATGGATATTCTCAGTATGTTTCGTACGGAAAAGATTATTCGCTCTTCCGCCACGCCCAAAGGCGGCGCCAACGCTTTGGTAATTGACATTCCGGACGAAGACGTTGTTGCAGAAGGCTTGATTAAAAAGGCGCTTGTCATTAACGAGGACTTTCCGAAAAACATTCAGGTGGAAAGTCAGACGGAGTTTCTTCTTGAAAGAGCGTTAGCCAAGCAGAGGGAACTGACAGCGGCGTTCGCCCGACAGGAGGCGGAAGTCAACCCGCTGATAATCGTTCAGCTTCCCAATAACTCCGGCGCCCTTCAAGACGAGGTGGAACGCTGGTTCGACTTGCAGGGCGCGACTTACGAAAACGGGTTATTAGCCGTATGGCTGGCAAACCAAAAACAAAATCTGGACGGTATCGAACAGCCGGACGCCGAGCCAATCGCGGTTATTATCAAACAGGCTATCGCCACCGGCTGGGACTGCCCGCGAGCGCATATTCTGGTCAAACTGCGCCAGAACATGGACGAAACGTTTGAAGTTCAAACTATCGGACGGATTCGCCGCATGCCGGAAGCGAAGCATTACGGCTCGCCGCTGCTGGACAACTGCTATTTGTACACGCTGGACGAAAAGTTCACCCAGGGCGTCAGACAGTATCTGGGCAAAGAGGCTCTGGACGCTCAGACGCTTGTTCTTAAAGACGAGTTTAAGTCAATCGCTCTTACCAGCGAACAAAAGACCATTCTTGCTCCTGAGCTGGACGCCAGAGGCGTTCAGCTTGCTATTTACAGATATTACCAAACCTTCTACAGCATTGACGGCAGGACGCTTGAAAATCAAAAGAAGTTTGAAGCGCGCGGGTTTGTCTTTGAATCCGACGTTGTTCGGCATACTCGCTCCGGGGAGATTCCCAACATGACGCAGGCGGCGCTGGAATCTCTCAATACGATCAACGTTCACGAACCGCTCAACACGCACCGTCACGGTCGGGAATTCCATCATCACGTTGCCGCTATCGCGCTGAAAATCGGTTTGCCGTACGCTTCGCTCAATACGATAGTTCGAAATCTGTTTTGTGAAAAGTCCCAAAAAGTCGATTATAAAATTCTGTCGCTGTCCGTTCGCGAATTGTATTCCTTTATAATCAACAACGCCGAACGGCTCAAAGATGATATTTTAGAAGCGATGACGCAAAATATGTGTCAGCCAATCGAGGACGCCCCTGTTTATCAAACTCAGTTTCGATTTCCTCAGACGCTGCTTTTTACGTATAACGCCGCTGCCAGAAATCAGGAAGTATTCGATAAAAACGTCTATGAAAATTACCTGTCGTCTGCGGAAGTGCGTTCTGACCCGGAAAGGAAGTTTGAACGGTTTTGTCAATCCTGCCTGGCGGTAAAATGGTTTTATAAAAACGGCGATAAAGGTCCCGAGTTCTTTTCAATTGCCTATCAGGATTCTTTTGGACGAAGCAAGACGTTTTATCCGGATTACATTATTGGAACGGAAAGAGGGATTTGGATTATCGAAACGAAAGGCGGATTCAGCCGAATGGGCGCCAGCGAAGACATAGACCGGTTCTCGCCGATCAAATTCAAATATTTGAAACAATACGTTGAACGTTACTCTTTGCGGGGAGGATTCGTCCGGGAAGACAAGCAGAGTTTGGAACTGTGCATTTGTACGGAGGAATACTCCGACGACGTTCATTCCAGCGCGTGGCGGTCGCTGATCGAGGTTTTAGAGGAAGACGCGCATTAATGCGGAATGAGGAACTATGCAAGCGTTCCGCAGAGGTTTTCCGTTTGCGTCAACTCCTCACTCCTCACTCCTAATTCCTAACTCTTTGGAACGTAGATTTACTATCCAACTAATTATACTTGATTCCGCCGTATTTGCGGCGGTCGCAGCCGATTTCGCCTTCCCGTTTTTCTCCCGATTCCGCCCAGCGTTCGGCGTCTTCCGTCAGTTCGTTTAGACGCGTTTCCAGCATCTGCCGGTACTCTTCAATTTGCTCTTTGGTCAGATCAGGCGGGATCATAATCTCTTCGCTGAACACGGTTCGGGCGCGAGAGAACAGACGCGGCAGGGCGAATTTATCCCAGCTGTTGAATCGGTGCGGGCGGCCGTAGCCGTAACCCATCAGGACGATCGGCATTTGCAGCTGAGACGCCAAAAAGACGGCGCCGGGAGCCAGCGTTCTTCTCGGTCCGCGGGGACCGTCCGGGGTGATGGTTAGATGTTCCCGGTCTTTGGAAACTTCCATCATCTCCTTTAACGCCCCGGTCGCTCCGCGTCGAGACGAGCCGCGAACGACTCCAAATCCCGCCAGCTTGGCGGCGTGATACAGGAGCGTTGCGTCCGCATGCTGTGATAAAAGCATCGTCAGATGACACCCGCCGCGAAGATAAAAAGGATAGAGAATGTATTCGTGCCAAAACAGATAGATTCTCCGCCGCGGGTGTTCCGGATCCTCGTCCAAAACGGCGGGATCAAGGTTGACGTCCGGCAGCCAGGCGCGCATTCTCAGCGTTGACATCCACATTCGAGAGAACGCAAATATAAGGTATCCGCCCAACTTCAGCAGAAACGGGTTTTTAATTTTCATGATTGAAAGAGAATAGCGCCAAAGAGGGATTCTGTCAAGGGAGATAAAGTTTGGGAGGCAATAGACAGTAGGCAGTAGGGACGGGTGGTTTTTCTCGCAACTCGCAACTCGCAACTCGCTACTCTTTCTCGTGCGTGAACGACTGCATGCCGCCGGCGGCGGGCAGGTCTTTTAGCAGTTCAGGGTTGATCTCTTTGAGTTCAACTTCCTGACCGGGCATGAGTCGTTCCGCGCCTTCGATAATTGCCAGCGCGCCGGGAACGAGAATTTTTTCTCCGGCTTCGGTCGCGGGTCGAACGGCAAGGATGGCGTTTGCCCGGGCGTGAATGTAGACGGGAACCGGCGTAACGCGAAACGCGCCGTCAGACTCTTTTTGAACGACCCAGACGGTGTTCTCGCCCGGCTTTTGCAGAACGGCGTCGCGGGGAACGGTAAGCCGCTGCGCTTTTTCCGTCGTTTCCAGCGTGCACTGAACGCTCATGCCGATTTTCAGAAGCCCGCCTTGATCGTCTATGCGAATGCGGACAGGGAACGATCTCGCTGCGGTTGACCCGTATGGGACGATGGAGACGATTTCTCCGTTGACGGTTTTGTCGACCGCGGGAACGTAAATCGGGAGCGGGTCGCCGATGTGAATGCGCTGAATGAAATTCTCGCTGATATGGAACAAGGCGTCCGCCTGACCATCTGACACGATTTCAACCAGCGGCGTCCCGGGCGAAACGTACGCGCCCAACTCGGTGAGTTTATTGATAATTGCGCCGTTAAACGGGGCGTAGATTTTGGTTCGGTTCAGCTTTTCCTGAATCTCGTTTTCCATTGCCTCGGAGAGTTTGTACTTCGCAACGGATTCTTCCGCCAACGCCGTTTGTTTTTCCAGCTCGCTGTCTGTAACAACCCCGGCTTGACGTTCGCGCAATCGTTCCAGACGATTAAGCTCTGCTTTTTGCAGCGTCATGTTGACGCGGTCAAACTCCTTTTGTCGCTGCGCCTGAATGAGAGCTATGTTAAGCCAAGTTGCATCGACGCCAACAATAAGCGTATCTTTCGCCTGAACTTTATCGCCCACTTCGACGGTCATTTCATTTATCAATCCGGAAACCTCGGAGGCGAGTACGACTTTTTGAATCTCTACCAGTCGACCGTCAAAGAGCTGTTCGTCTGAAATGTCCGACATTTCCGCCGGCGCGACGCGAACGATCGGCAATCGACGCGTTGAGTCTTTTTTCTCTCCGGAGGACAGACTTTTGAGCTGCTTTTCCAAAAACGCCTTGTCAGACAGTTTGGAGTTTGTTTGGTTGGAAAGCGTATAGTAGGAAACCCCCGCCCCGATAAGAAGCGCGGTTATGCCGACGGCAAGGAAAGAGGTAAATTTCATGGGGGCGAGGGTAGGGAGGTTAATGGGGAAGTAGGGAATAAAAGTAGCGCCAAGTGGTTAGTAGTAAGTGGTAAGTTGAAAAAATGAAACGCTTGCGCCCTTACCACTTAAAACTTACCACTTTAAAAACTTCTCAAGCCCTAACAGACGCTATTCCAGATCAAAGGGATTGTCGGAATCGTCTTCTGAATCGTCTTCTTTGACAGAACCAAAGTCGTTCTTTTCTTCGTCGAACGGATTGTCTTCTTCTTTACTGGAATCGTCGTCTCCGAATCCGAAATCATCGTCGTCTTTGTCGGAATCGTCTTTGGCAGCGGCGTTGTCGGAATCGTCGTCGTCAAGGCTGAACGCGTCGTCGGTATCGGAATCGTCTGCGTCAGCGTCGGCGGCGTTGTCTGCGTCGTCAGCGTCTTCGTCGTCTTCAAACTCTTTAACGGCGTCTTGCGCGTCGGGCAGCGGAGACAGGTCAGGACGAAGATCCTCCGGGGATATCCATTTTCCGTTATTGGAAAACAGCGCGGCAGATCCGTGTTCCGTACCGGACTGGTCAACCCAGGGTTTGCCATAATCGCCGGTCAGTCTGGATTTTTCAAGCTTGACGCGAGAGTAGGGCAGCGTGAGGACTTCGCTAAAAGCGTTGGCGCACGTGAGAATGCGTTTTGCTTTGACGTCGCTGCCCCAGCCGACGGACATGCCGGCTCGGGCGTTGCCGCGAATGGTGCATTGCTCTATAACGACGTTAGTTGCGGAGTTGGCTAACGATATGCCGTCAAGCTGAAATCCCTGAACAATCAGGTTGCGAATGACGACGTGGTCTACGTGATTGAGCGTAATGCCGGTTCGTAACGCAGTAATTTCCAGTTTGTAATCCTCCGGGGTCTTTCCCTTTTCTGGACGGAAATACAGGTACCCTTCATACAACGCGGCGTCCAGCTCGTTGAGCTGACCGACCGGGGACTCCATCGGTTCAGACGGTTTGTTTTGAACCGGCATGGCGTCTACAAAGAGCATGCAGTAACAAACCGCATTGGGATAATATTTTGCCACGTGCAGACGGAAGATGTCTCCCTGATACTCGGGGGGATTGTCTTTGACGTCTTTGTAGATTTCCTTGAAGTGCTCCCATTTCTCATGTTCTACTGTTACACGGCCGTCCAGACTGGCGCCGTTGCCGTCCAGAATAAACGGGAATTCTGCGTTGATTCCGCTGGCGTTTTTGTTGATTAAACTGACGCATTCCTGATACGGAACGCCGGTGTCCGCCAGAGAAATTGTGTCGCCCAGACGCGCCAGTTCGGTTGCACGCGCGATGGTTCTGACGGGGCCAGCCTCCACGACGTCGAAATCTTCCCGTTCGCCGGTGAATCGATCGTCTCCCATCGTATTGTTGACATATACGGTTTTTGCCTCGGCGTTAATGCCGATAAGCATTATGACAACGAAAGTTATAAGTATGCGTTTCATATAAAACACTTGTATTAAAAAGCTCTGGAATAAGTCTGCCAAAGGAAGTCGTAGAGCAGTTTGAGCTGCATAAAGCCATCGACGATGGTTGGCGCCAGACGATTGGAAAACAGCGTTTTGTCGATACTTTTGTTACAAATTAAATAAAAGTTTTTGCTTTGATAGTACGGCTGAATTTTTTTGTCCAGGTCGTTGGGAATAGGACGCTTGTATTCTTCCGTATATAAATCGAACCGACGCCGGTTTATGTTCCCGATTATCGATAAAAACCGTTCCGGGTCTTCCTCAATCAACAGCCGAAAATTTGCCATGAACTTGGCGTTGGCGTTGAACGCGCCCATGCCGTAGCAGTATCCCGTCGCATTGACCTCGAAAAACCAGCCGGGCACGTTTGTTTTATCTTCCATCGGACGGCGATAAATAAGGTACGACGTGGTTTTGTACGGCGATTTGTCTGAGGAAAAACGCGTATCGCGGTAAATGCGGCTGCAAACCCGCTTCGGATCCGTCAGCATAAACGGATCGAAATCGCGCATGTCCTTTTCCAGCTGCGCGGCTAACGCACGCGTCGGCGCCTGAACGTAATCCAGGTATTCCTGCTTATGTTCCGTAAACCATTCGCGATTATTGTTCGCGGTAATATCGTCAAAAAATTTCAGTGTATTTTGAGTAAACAAAACGATCCTCCAATTATAGTTTCCCTTATAAGATATATTATACACTAAAAAAATAATTATTGAAATGGGGCGGGAATGGAAATTTCTAAAAATTTGAGAGTTTTAGCAAGCAAAAACAAAATAATCGTTAGGGAGGCAATAGGCAGTAGGCAGTAGGCAGTAGTAAAAAAACAGCAGCGCGAAGCGCTTCCTTAAGAACCGCGTAGCGGTTCAATTTTAATAGCCGTGGGTTTTAACCCACGGAACAGGAAACAAACCAAAAAGAACATCGTCAAATACACTTTTTCTCTTGCTCCCGTCTTTGGGGGCAAGAGAAAAAGACACTGAAACGATTCCTCGCCGCCCCTATCCCTTGTATTTCATTTTATTTTTAGTACACTGTTATATATATTAATAACGTCATTTTACAACAACCTCTATAAACCATACAACAGGAACTGATATGAGCAAAACGTCTGCCAGCCAATCGAGAAACGCTGATATTTTCACACAACTGATACAGGATTTTTCCGTTGATCAAGCCGTCAATTGGGTGCATAGCAAATTCAGTTCCTTTGACAGTACGTCTCGAGGACAGATTCCGCTTAGCTCAACCAAAAAGAATGAGCAGGTTTATTTTAGCAAAATTGAGCGGCTGGGGTACGTAACGAATCTTGTTTTAAACAAGAAAACGTCTGAAATCAATAAACCGCTGCTTGTAGCGGCAATTGAGATGAAAAAGGAACTCAGCGAGCGCACGTCGCGTTTGGTTCAGTTCAATTGCGCCAAACGGCTGCTCCAGGAGGCGGTTGAAAATCCTCTGGTCCCGCTGTCTGGGCTTCCAACTCAGGGGCTGTTTTTCTTTTATGATACAAACGGACGTTTTCGAATCAGTCTTGTTACCGGTCAGGTGGAAAACCGTCGATTCAAATTCAATCAAGCCAAACGACAGTCGTTCTTTATTGTTCCAGACGCCGTCAATAGAACGGTAAAGCATCGTCTAGGTAAAAAAATCAATTCTTTTGAAGCGCTTAAAGAAGCGTTTTCCGTCGAAGCGCTTACAAAAGAATTCTACGACGCTCTGTTTCATTGGTACGAATGGGCGATTGACACAGACACAAACGTTCTGTTCCCTAACGACCCGTCAACAAAAATTGACGACCGAAAGCAGGTCGAAGAAGCGGTTATTCGCCTTATAACGCGCTTGATGTTTGTCTGGTTTGTTCTTCAAAAGGGAATTATTCCCCAAAAACTGTTCGATGAAAAAGCGTTAGCGTCCATACTGAAAAAGTTTGATCCACAATCGATGGCGGAAGATAACTATTATCGGGCGATTTTGCAAAACCTGTTCTTTGCTACATTTAATTGTAAACCGAATAAACGCAAGTTTGTTCATGAATACCACGGCAAATCCAACGAACGCGGAGTAAAAACCTGTTATCGATACCAAAAAGAAATCATCAACCCCGCTGATTTCTTGAAATTAATGAAACCTGTTCCATTTCTCAACTGCGCTTTGTTTGACTGTCTGGACACAACCGAGGAAAACAACAACAGCGGCAGAGAAATGCTTCTGGACGGGTTTAGCAACAAACCACACCGTCAGGCGCGCGTTCCCAACGGATTGTTTTTTGACGAAAAGCGCGGGTTAATTAATCTGTTCAAGCGTTATGACTTTACTGTAGATGAAAACAGCTCGAATGACGAAGACGTCGCCCTGGATCCGGAACTGTTGGGCAAGGTTTTCGAAAACCTTTTGGGCGTGTTCAATCCGGAAACGCAAGAAACGGCTCGTAAAGCGACAGGGTCTTTTTACACGCCTCGCGAAATTGTCGATTACATGGTCGAACAGAGTTTGAAAAACTATTTAAAAACCAAAGTTCCCACTGTAGACGACAGATTGAACGAATTATTTGACCGTTCCAAAACGGAATCCGACCTCGCTCCAAGTTTCTCAAAAGAAGAGCAGGAACGGCTTCAGGAGGCTATTTACAACTGTAATATTTTAGACCCTGCCTGTGGTTCTGGAGCTTTTCCAATGGGCGCTCTGCACTGCATGGTTCACGTATTGTCAAGGCTGGATCCGAAAAATCTCGTATTGTCAAAAAGGCTTCGAGAACAATACAAAAAAGATTCTATCGATATGGTTGGGATGTCTCAGGGTCAGCGCAACGAGTATTCAAAACTGCTTGAAGAACGCTTGCGCGAAGGAACTATTCACCCTAACTACGCCCGTAAACTGTATTTAATCGAAAACTGCATTTATGGCGTGGACAAACAACCGATAGCCGCCCAGATTTCAAAACTGCGGTTTTTCCTGTCGCTTTTATGCGACCAGTTCAATTTCAGTTCGTTTGATTCCAGCAAGGAACAGGAGGGGGAAAACTACGGTCTTTTAGCCCTGCCCAATCTGGAAGCCAAATTTGTATGCGCCAATACGCTCATATCCTTGCCTATTGTCAATAATGCAGACGCGATGTTTTCCATTCCAGAGGTTCAGGAACTCAAAGAAGAACTGCAGAGAAACCGGCATAAAATCTTTACAGCCCGTACTGCGGAAACGAAACAGAAATACAAAAAAACAGACCATGATATTCGGGCTAAGATTCGACAAGCGGTTAGGAAAGCTCTCG
>JAZUMX010000295.1:0-3928 GCA_045603865.1 Thermoguttaceae bacterium | reverse complement strand
GAGAAGTTGACCGTCTTGCCGTTGGCGCGGGAAACGCCGTAGTTGGTAGCGAATTCCACGAAGTCGTTGACGTCAATGGAGCCGGACTTGTTGAAGTCCAAAGCCCACGCCAGAGCGTCGTTGCTGGCAAGCGTGTCAGTTCCGAAATAGGAAGCGAAGCTGACAAAGTCGCTCACGTCGATCACGCCGTCGTCGTTGGCGTCGTAGACGACCGCCGCCGCGCGAGTTCCAGCAGAAACGTTGGTGTTGACAGCAATCTGTTCTTCCGCGCTGTTGTACAGCTGAATCTTGTCCAGCGACAGACCCAGGTCAACCGTTCCGACGGTGTCAGCCGCCAAGCCATCGTCTCCAACGGACTCAAACTTGACGCGTCCGAGCAGGACGAATCCGTCTTCCGCAGTAACCGTGTCCTTGAGGCGTCCGCTGATTTGAACCGCGTTGTTTTCGACGTCAATCTGGAACGCGCCGTCAAAGACGTTTTCCATCGCGATGAAGTCGGTCGCGGTAAACAGGTCGCCGTAATTGAGCGTGAAGGAAACGGTTCCAGCAACGTCGACGTCGGCGTCCTGCGTGTTGAGGTACAGGTCAACGTAGTGAGACTGCCATTCGCTAATCCAGCTTTCCGATTCCGGAAGAGCGGCTGCCGAGCTGGCTTCGTCCGCGGTCGAAACGACCATGTAAACGCCGGTTCCTTCGACAAGCGTCTCTTTGGCGCCTTGAGTGCCGTACAGAGCCGGGTTCGGGTTGCAGGTGTCAGCCCAGCCGGCGATAACCTGTTCCGTATTGAGGTTTTGAACGCCTGAATCCATGTTGCGCTGGATAGCCTGAAGTTCAACCGTAACCGTCGGCGTTCCAGAGCTGAAATCGCTCGTGTATGCGTACTTGGCGGCAAGAAGCATCTTGTAGGAGTCTTCAACAATGCCAGGTCCGTCGCCGTCCGCTGACGTATTCAAGTTGATCATCAGGAAGGTAACCTCTGAATGATCTTCATTCCAGTCAGCCGCGTTTGTTCCCATCGAAGCCGGCGAGGACGTATCCAAGAGCGTAACCGGCGCGCCAAAGTTGACTCTGAAAGCAAGCGTGCAGACAGAATTCAATCGCAAATTGCCCTGGTTCCATGAATCAGACGCGAAAATGTTGAGGTAATGGTCGCTGCCGTACGCGATGTCAGACGTCTTCTTTGCAACGGAGACTTCTGAACGTTTCATAACAGGCGACGAACCGATAGTCGTTGACGTATTTCCAGAAAGCGAAACCTTTGTCAAATCCCAGTAATATCCAGGCATTGCTGTCGAGCCAACATAAACCGGATACTCATTAGCTGTCATCGTCCAATAAGCCGCGCTGAAATACATCGGATCCCAGTACAAAGCAGCTCCGGTCGAATCGGTAACCTGAGTGTCAACCGAATCCAACAACTGGGCGTCCATCTGCGACTGGTCTTCGTTAAACCAGCCGTCGCGATCAACTGTAGCGGTATTGCCAAACGCTTTTGTCGAAACAAAGTACTGGAGATCGAACGTCGTCGGGGATTCGTACTTGTTGAGGATGGTAACCGGAATAGTAACGCTGTTTTCGCCGTTGGAAATCGTAACGCTGCCGTCCATGTCGAGAGCCGGCGTGTACGGCGCGATTTGCATCGTCAGCTTGCCGTCTTCTGTAACAGTAGCAATTACCGGATTGTTGGCGTCCGTACCCGGAGTTGCGATCATCTTCGGATAGCTTGTAACAAAATCTGTCGTATCTTCCGGAGCTTCTGCGCTGGTCAAACCGGCTTTGGCGGTATCCCAGTATTTTCCGCTCTGCTTGACGCCGTCAACGTAAACCGGATATTCATTCGGTTCCGTCGTCCAGTAGTCGGAAGCCGTCGCGCCGTCCGGAATCTGCCAGTAAACCGGTCGGCTGAGAGTTCCCATTTCCTGAGCGTCGTCGCCGGCAGAGAAGTTGGGCGTAACAGTATACGGGCCTTCGCCGATAATGGTTGCCACGTCCAGCGGAGAATCCGTCGAGGAAACAGTGTTGTTGGCAAAGTCCACGTAAAGCGGATTGCTGTCAGTCGCAGCGCGAGTTTCAGACAAATGAAGCCCAACGCTGGCAACGGCGGCAAGTTTGAATTCGTACTCAGACGTAATTGATGCGTCAACCGGGTCGGTAATGGTAACAAGCGCCTCTTTAGAGCCGAACTTGCCCTGAGCGATGTCGTAGTCAATGTACGCTGCGTCGCCGTCCCAGTAGGCGTCGCCGGAGAGCGTGATATTGTCTTTGGTAATCGGTTCGCCTTCCGGATCGACAACGTCAGACAGATTGAACAGCAGCCATCTTCCGGACTGCGCGCCAGCAGACGTATCAACCGTCTTGGTTCCAACGTAGTTGTTGATTACCGGAGCCTGATTGAACTCAATCGTTCCCGTCAGGTTTTCGACGGTGATGCTGTCCGCTTCGGTCAAACCAGCGTCCGTACCTCTGTCCGTAACGGCATAGACGAACGAATCGCCAGTGATATCTTCCGGCGCGCCGTCGTAGACGCGGTAGGTAATGCCGTTTCCAGTCGTGAACGTATCGCCAACCGCCAGAGCTTCGCCGTCTTTGTAAAGCGTACCGTACGTCGGAGCGGTAGTAAGCGTATAAGTCAGATCGGCAGTCGGCGTTTCAATGTCTTCAACGCTAAAGCTGACCTGAATTTCCGATTCTTTGGCGCCGCTGCCAATGGCGTCAACCTGAACTTCCGGCGTGTCGTTAACCGGATTGACGGTAAACGTCCATGCAACGGTTTCTGATCCGCCTTCTTCAGATGTAACGGTTACGTTAAACGTCTGAGTTCCCCAAACGTGTTCAATCGGCGTGTAAGTAAAGGTAATAGCGCCGGTTTCGGTATCCAAATTGAACGAATACTCATCCAGCAAGCTTCCTAACGAATCTGTAGCAGTAATGTGCGCGACAACGCTCTGAGAGGCGCCAGTTACGCCGCTCAAACCTTCCGCGCCTGCCGGCATGGAAGCCGTACCGATTTGAATGGTCGTCGATTCCGCGCCAGTGGCGATTTCGTCGGTGGAAGCGTCTTCAAGCGTTACAGTTGGAGTCGTGCCAACCGGAGTAACAATAACGATAGCGTTAGACGCCGTCGTCTTGGCGGTTTCGCCGTCAACGAGCGTGTATCCAGCCAAATCGTCCAGACGGTCTGTAACGGTGTACGGAATAGTCGTTTCGCCGTTGTAGTACTGATTCGGCTTGAAGTAAACCGCATCAGTCGCATAGAAGGCAATGACGCCGTTAAAGGCTGGCAGAGCGTTTCCGTCAGCGCCGACCAGAGTTCCGTTTGCAACAGCGGCTTCGTCAACATTGATAATCAGATTTTCATCTGCGGTTTCACGGTCGGCAACCGCATCGGCGAAGTTCAGCTGAACCTTGTCGTCGCCCGACTGGGATTCGTCCATTTGAGCGTTGACTTCGTCAGCCGTCGGCGCGGCGTTAATCGCCTTGACGAGAACCGTAACAGTCGCAGTCGCCGTTTCAGTTGGATCTTCATCGTTGACAATCGTGTACGTGAACGTAACCGTTCCGCGGTAATCCTGCGCCTGAGTGTATTCAACCTTGCCGTCGACAATGGCAACCGAGCCGGCGGATTCGTCGCTCAGAGCGGAAACTTCGGACAGCGTAAACGTCTTGCCTTCCTGTTCCCAAATCGGTCTGTCGTTCGCCAAAACGTCAATCGTGCGAACTGTAGCTTGCGCCTGTTCGTCGTAAGTTGCGTCGTCGTCCTGAGCGTACATCGTAAAGGAGATCGTTCCCGTTCCGTCAGCCGTCAATTCGCCCAAAGGAGAATTGTCGTTGACTGTATACGCAAGACGCAGGCTCTGCTTGTCCAGAACCGTCAGATCAACGCCGTCAGGAGCGTCGAGAGTGAGCGTCTTGGCTGTGGGATCGTATG
>JAZUMX010000294.1:0-3990 GCA_045603865.1 Thermoguttaceae bacterium | reverse complement strand
TTAGGAATTAGGAGTGAGGAGTGAGGAGTTAACGCTTCGCGTTCCTCAATGGCTGTGAGCGGACCTGTCCGTTCTCGCGCGTCTTCGCCCGCTTTTTTACATGAAATCCACGAAAACCTGGAGTTAAACTAACCATGAATACTACAATTCCAACCATCACACTCGCGAACGGCGTCGAAATGCCGCAAATCGGCTACGGCGTATATCAGATTTCACCCATTGAGACGGAACTGTGTGTTACAGAAGCTCTCCGCGCCGGTTACCGAATGATCGATACCGCACAGGTCTACAAGAACGAAGAAGGCGTTGGCGCCGGCGTCGCCAAAAGCGGTCTGAAGCGTGAGGAGGTCTTCCTCGTCTCCAAGATCTGGATTTCCAACTACGGCGACGTCCGGACGACCGAAGCGCACGACGAGTCGCCTCGCCGCCTTAATACAGACTACGTGGATCTGATGCTCCTGCACCAGCCCTTCTGCGCCCGCTACGGCGCCTGGCGCGCCCTTGAAAAGGCTTATAAAGCCGGCAAATGCCGCGCCATCGGCGTGAGCAACTTCTTCGCCGACCACATCGTAGATCTTGCTGTCAACAACGAAATCGCCCCGATGGTAAACCAGATGGAAACGCACGTATTCCAGCAGCGCAAGACTCTCCGTCCGTTCCTGGACGAACTGAACTGCCGCTTGATGGCGTGGGGACCGCTTGCCGAGGGAAAGAACGGCTTCTTTACGAACCCGGTTCTCGCGGAGATCGGCAAAGCGCACGGCAAGTCTATCGCGCAGATCGCGCTGAGATTTCTCCTTGAGAAGGGCATAATCGTTACCCCCAAAACATCGCACGCTGACCGGATGCGCGAAAACCTCGACGTTCTTGGCTTCTCGCTTGCTGCGGACGAAATCTCCGCCATCGAAACGCTTGACGCCGACAAGAGTCTCTTCATCGACCACCACGACGGCGCTGTCGCCAAACAGTTTGTAACGGAGTGGCGCGGCTTGGCGGATTGAAGCGTCCGGACGCTCTGTAGTCGCTTTTATTCCCTACTATGGCTTATTAAAAATGAAAAAGATTTCTTTTGTCCTTTTGTTATGCGCGTTTTCATCGTCCCTTTTTGCGGAGCCAATTGACCGTTGCGCGGTCGTTGGTCGTCACGCCATTACCAGCAATGAGGCAAACCTGGAGATTCCGCTGGGAAACGGCGAGTTCTGTTTTAACGTCGACCGGACGGGACTTCAGACGACGCGCGGGAATACAATGGCGCACTGGGGCTGGCATTCGTTCCCGCTGCCAAAAGGATTTACTCCCGCCGACGTTCCCCCAACGGGAACGTTTCAGCAGGGACGCAACAAGCCGCATGAGGGCGATAATTCGTTCACGCCAGAAAAAGAACCGTTGCGTAATTGGCTTCGCCAGAATCCGCACCGCGCCGATCTGGGCAGAATCCGTCTCGTTCGCGTCGCAGACGCTTCCACCTTTGAGGCGATCGCGGATTCTGAAATTCAAAACGTCCAGCGGCGTCTTGACCTCTGGACGGGGTTGCATACGACGGAGTTTCAGCTGGACGGCGTCCCTGTTCGAGTCGAAACGCTCGTAAGAATGGATTCGGACTGCGTCTGCGCTCGGATTGAATCCCCGCTCATCGCTCAGAAGAAAATCGCTGTTTCGATTGATTTCCCATATCCAACTACCAGGATGGCTCGCTATTCCGGCGACTTCACCGTTCCAGAGAAACACACAACCCAGGTTGTAACAGGGAACACATCGCATTCAGCTCAAATCCAGCGCAAAGTCGACAATTTCAACTATTCGGTATTCGTGGATTGTGTAGAAAGCTGCTCCATGGAAGTCAACGCGGAGCGTCACAGAATGACGATTTCAGCAAACGGAAACGTCTGCGAATTCTCCTGCGCCTTTTATGACGGATTGCCGAAAATTGAAAGGGAAGCTCTTCAGTCGTTTGAAGATTTGAAAGTTCAAACTGCCGCGGCGTGGGAAAAGTTCTGGAAGTCCGGCGCGGCTATTGATCTATCGCTCAGCAAAGACCCTCGCTGGAAGGAACTGGAACGCCGCATCGTTCTTTCGCAGTACCTCATGAGAATGAACTCTGCCGGAAGTTATCCGCCTCCTGAAACGGGTCTGCTTGGAACGGATCCATGGGGCGGTCGATACCACGGCGAAATGATTTACTGGCACTTGGCGCACTACGCGCTTTGGGATCGGCTTGAACTGTCGGACCGGGCGCTGGACTGTTACAAAAAGAACCTTCCCATCGCAAAACAGCTTGCCCGCCAGCTCGGTTACGACGGCGCTCAGTGGCAGAAAGCAACCGGACCGGAAAGCCGCACTGCGCCATGGGTCGGGAATCAGGTTCTGCTTTGGAAAGAGCCTCATCCGATGATTTTCGCAGAACTCGAGTACCGAAACCGACCGACTCAGGCAACGCTCGACCGTTGGGCGGAAATCCTCGACGAAACCGCGAAGTACATGGCTTCGTATCCGACGAAGGACGAGTCAGGCGTCTGGCATTTGGATCCGGTCATGCCTCCGAGCGAAACCGGAATTACGCGTGACAGCGCGTTCGATCTGGCGTATTGGCGTTTTGCTCTGCGCGAAGCTAACCTCTGGCGGGAACGCATGGGAAAACAACGCGTTAAAGAATGGGACGAGATTGCAGATAATCTTGCGTCTCTCCCCACTCTTCCGGGACTTCCAGAGAACGAAACTGTCTGGATTCATTCCGCCGAATGGCTCGATTCATACGAACGCTTGAACTGGGAGCATCCGAACGTTGTCGGCGTTTATGGAATGATCCCGCCGACAGAAGGCGTGGACCCAGTAACGTCGCGGCGAACCGTAAAGAAGGTTTATCAAACATGGCGTTGGGACCGCGTTTGGGGCTGGGATTTCCCCTGGACTGCCATGTGCGCGGCAAGAACCGGCGAAACAGAGATCGCTGTCGAGATACTGCTTCATAAAAGCCCGAGAAACGCCTACGACCTTCGCGGCGTCAACGCGAACAATCCGTGTCCGTACCTGCCGGGAAACGGAGGTCTGCTGTACGCGATCGGCATGATGGCTGGCGGCTGGGACGGGGCGCCGGAAGTTGACCGATCCAAAGGCGAAGCCCCCGGATTCCCGCGAAACGGTCAGTGGTATATAAAAGCAGAAGGATTTAAGCCCGCGCCATAGCGGCGAGGCGCCCCCGATGGCGGGGGAGCCAATCCGCGCTACCGCGGGGCGAAGGCGCACACCCAATCCGTGCTGCCGCGCGAGTCGTATTATACCCGCTCCCGTTGGTCGCCTATATTATCATTGTTACTTAAATTTTCATTACTATAATTTAACTAAAAGGAGTTTTCCATGTTAAAGACTACACGTCGTAACTTTTTGAAGTCCACGTCCGTTGCTGGCGCGGGCGTCATTTTGATGCACAATCTCGCTTCCGGCGAATCGCCGAACGAAAAGATTAACTTCGCCGCTATTGGCGTTTCCGGCAAAGGAGCTTCTGATACAGCAGACGCCGCGAACTCCGGCAATCTGGTTGCAATTTGCGATACGGACGCCAATAAACGCCGCGGCGCTCTGAAACGTTACACAAACGCTGCCGAATTCGCCGACTTCCGCGAAATGTTCGACAAGATGGGCGACAAGATTGACGCGTTCACCTGCTCGACTCCCGACCACATGCACGCCCCCGCCTGCCTGATGGGCATGCGTCTTGGCAAACACTGTTTCTGCCAGAAACCGCTGACTCGCACTATCTATGAGGCTCGTTTGATGGCGAAAGTCGCTGCTGAAAACAGATGCTGCACTCAGATGGGCAACCACGGAACCGCCTATAACAGCCTTCGCATTTGCGAAGCGCTTTGTAAAACCGGATTCCTTGGCGATCTGCTCGAAGCTCACGTTTGGACTAACCGTCCGATTTGGCCGCAAGGCGGCGGACGTCCGGCGACCAAACCGGTTCCGGAAAGTCGGATCGTAGCCATGTCGTTC
>JAZUMX010000293.1:0-3813 GCA_045603865.1 Thermoguttaceae bacterium | reverse complement strand
GGCGAGGACAAGAGCATGGTTATCGGTCAGAAGCAGTTGCCGGACGGTTCTTGGAAGTTCAAAAAACTCGATACGAAAATCGGCTGGGATTCTCACAACTATATTACCATCGCGTTTGATCGGGATAATTGTCTTCACGTCTGCGGGAACATGCACTGCGTTCCCATGATTTATTATCGATCAGCAAAGCCGCTGGATATAGAGTCCCTTGAACCGATAAATCGCATGACGGCGGCGGGAACGACGATGGAAGAGCTTCGTCAGGCGCAGGAAAACAGAGTTACGTATCCAACGTTTATGAGTTCTGTCGACGGAGCTTTGATTTTCACGTATCGCGACGGGGCGTCTGGAAACGGAAGCCAGCTGTGGAATGTTTATGACCCGGATTCTAAAATCTGGAAGCGGTTTTTGGACGCCCCCATGTTTGACGGCTTGGGGAAATGCAACGCCTATTTTAGAGGCCCTGTTAAGGGACCGGACGGGTGGTATCATATTGCGTGGGTTTGGCGGGACACGCCGGACTGCGCGACGAATCACGATTTATCGTACATGCGAAGTCGGGACTTGATTCATTGGGAAACCAGTCAGGGGGCGCCGTTGACGCTGCCTGTTACAGAGCAGACGGGCGAGGTCGTCGCCCCGCTGAAAAACGGCGAGGGGCTTCTCAATTCGCTGGTTCAAATCGGGTTTGACGCGCATAATCGCGTTGTGCTGACGTATACCCGTTACGACGAGAACAAAAATAATCAAATCATGCAGGCGCGGCTGGAAGACGGCGTCTGGAAATATTATCAGACGACGGACTGGACGCACAGCTGGGTCTTCTCCGGCGGCGGGTGCATTCCGAGCGAACTGTCTTTTTCTCCCGTTCGATCCGAAAACGGGAAGATATATCAGTATTGGAACCGAAAATATGAGAAGTCCGGTGAGTTTGAACTGGACGGCGAAACGCTCAAGCCCATCGGCGCCGCTCCGCCAAAGTCGAAAATCCCTGCGGAATGTTACAAAGTCGAAAATACGCAAGAGAACCAAGGTCGAAAAGTCGCTACGGTAACAGACGCGTCCAATCCAAATCGAATGTACTTTTTCGCCTGGGAAACGCTGCCGATAAACCGGGATCGACCGCATGACGTCGTACCGCAGCCCAGTCAGATGAGAATGTTTGTTTTAGAAAGAGATAGCAATTAAATCGAGGGTAATACAATGTTAAAACAACTTTTTAGCGCATTCGTTGTCGCGTTCGCGCTTTTGATGAATGTAACAGTCGCTGACGAGGCGCAAAAGCCGTCGGCGTCTTTGGAGGAAAACTTTCAGGCGGCGCCGATGATTCTGCCGGGCGACAAAATATCTCTCAAGCCGCTGCCGTTGTGGCATACAAACGGGCTCTTGACGGAAGAGTTGATTGACGAGTTCTTTGAAAAGGGAACGGAGAACGGGTTCGGCGGGTTTACGTTCTTGCCGCTCGGTCGAACGCAGCCGAAGTACCTGTCGGAAGAGTATTTCAAGCTCTTTGGAAAGGTTCTCGAATCAGCAAAAGCGAGGGGCGAGAAAATCGTTTTCTATGACGACGTCGATTTCCCGTCTGGTTCCGCCGGCGGAGCGATGCAGGCGCAGTTCCCGGACTACTGCGTCAAGCGTCTGGATATGGAATCGTGGACGCAAATCGGACCGAAGCCCAACGCGGAGTTCGTCTTTTCGCGCAAGCTGAATCAGAACTGGTATAACGGCTATACGCAGGCGGCGGTGGCGATGAACCTCAAAACGTGGGAGCGAATCGACCTGACGCAAACAAAAGACGCCGCTGTTACAGACGAGAAAATCGTCTGGTCGGTTCCGGAAGGCGAATGGAAGGTCATGATTTTCTATTGCTTGACTGACAACCGCAAAGTCGACAACATGGACCCGGAAGCGATGCGAAAGTTCCTCACGCTGACGTACGATCAATTCTACAAGCGATTCCCGGAGCATTTCGGAACGACGATTCCCATCTGCTTTTTTGACGATGTAACAATTACTCAGACGAAGGGCGGGCGAAACTGGACGCCGGGCTTTAACGCGAAGTATCAGCAGATTTACGGCGCAAGCCCCGCGCTGGATTACCCGGCGGCGTTCATGTCGATTGGTCCGGAAACAGCGGTCGCCCGGGTTCGGCTGTGGACGGTCAGAAACGAACTCTTTTCCGACGGCTATCCGAAAGTCGTTCATGAATGGTGCGCTCAACACGGGATGATGTCCAGCGGGCACCCTCAAGGACCGTACGTAATTCAGCCGTGTAACATGTGCGGCGACGAAATGATGTTCCATCGTTCCAGCGACGCCCCGCTGTTCGACTCGATTCATTACTACGGGCACGGCCGCGACGGATTCAAGGTTCCCACGTCGTCCGCCAACAATCTGGATAAACCGCTGGTTCTGGTTGAAATCTACGGGAATTACCGTGACGGCGTTCGGAACGGGAAACCGGAATTTGACGACAAGATGCTTTATCGCAGCGCGATGGAGATTTTCTGCCGCGGCGGGAACGTCCTCCTGCCGCACGGCATCTGGTCTGACCCGGCGACGATGTACATTCCCCCGGATATTTCGTGGCGAAACCCGAACCTCAACGGAACGCTGCCGCAGTACGGCGATTGGGTCAGCCGAATCAGCCTCATCATGCGTTACAGCCGTCACGTTGCCGACGTCGGAATCGTCTATCCGATTGACAACCTCAAATCGTACTTCTATTTTCATGACAAATACGTTCAGGGCGAACACCCCTACGGGTACTACATTCCGCCGGAAACGGACTACATGGAAGTCGGAAAAGTTCTGACGTCCGGCATTTATCGAGATTATACGTATCTGCACCCGGACGTGATGCTGTCACGATGTTCGATTGGGAAAAACGAATCGGGGCAGACAATCTACAAGCTCAACAACGCTCAGAATTTCGAACAGTATCAGGTTCTCATTTTGACGGGTTCAGAAATAATTTCATGGAAGACGCTTGAACAGGTTTACGAATTCTGGAAGCAGGGCGGGAAAGTCTTGGCGACAACGCGTCTGCCCAATCGGGCGGCGGAAGGCGCGGAGTTTGACGCTATAGTCGTAACGTGGATTAAAGACATGTTCGGCGTCGATCCCCGCGTTCAGGGCGAAGTCGAGGCGGCGAGTTGCGGTCAGGACGACATCGTTCTGCCGATTCATTATCGCGAGGTTCGAGAACTCAACAAAGACGGTCAGTTCCCAATGACGTATCCCGGCATTGAACGACAGACGCTTTCGGAAATCCATCGCGACCGAGCCGTCTTTTTGCCGCAGCCAACGCCTGCAGCTCTGCAAAAAGCGTTGGACGAGCTGATTGCCGTTCCCGACGTGAAAATCGTTTCCCATGACGGCTCAGCGCTGCCGGAAAACAAAATTACTCCGCGGTGGGACTACGATTACGACGGCATGATTCAGTACATTCATAAAGTCAAAGACGGACGCGATTTTTACCTCGTTGCCAATTCGTCCAATTCAGACGTCGCGCTGAATGTAACAATTCGCGGAACGTTCAAGACGCTGGAAATCTGGAATCCGCTGACCGGCGCCCGAACGCCAATTGACGAATCCCGGCTGACGCGAACGCCCAACAGCGTTACAATCAATAACTTGTCGCTGCCGTCCGTTACCGCCTTGTTTATTATGGGGCAAGACTAGAGCTATATTGTATATACTGTAACGACTTGAGTTTTTCCGATGTTAAGCCTCTAGCTGCTAGCTTCTAGCTATTAGCTTGATATATCAGATTCGTGCGTTATCGCAAGAAATAGGGATAACCAAGCTAGC
>JAZUMX010000292.1:0-4507 GCA_045603865.1 Thermoguttaceae bacterium | reverse complement strand
AATTCCGCGGGAAATGGGAATCACGCCCAGTTTGACCTGCTCAATTATCTAATGATAAACCCCCGGTTCCGGTACGGTAAACCGGACTTGCGCCCAAAAGATCGATTCAAAGTCCTCCGGGCAGAACTCCATGGCGAAGTTAATTCTGTCCTGTTCCAGATGAACGCGGGGATAGTACGACCCTATCGGAATCAGCCCCGGCAAATCCTGCTGAATTCGCCGTTCCAGCCAGCCGTTAATCTGGTCTTCGGTATACGACGCGCTCCACTCGTTCTTTCGGCGAATGTCTTTAAGCATTTTTCCGGAAGAGAATACAAAGTCTTTTGCGTTCTGTTCCAGCTTTTCTTCGGGAATATCAATCCGCTCACGATAGAATTCCGGATAGTACGTGATTGCTTTATGATACGAAAAACGCACAATAAAACAAATCAGTCCGATAACAATAACAACGACAGCGCCATATTTTAATAATTTGTTCATAAAAAACAGTATCCTTTAAAAATGGGTTTTTGTCAAGAGGGGAGGGCGGCGAGGCGGCGAATTAGCAATTAGCAATTAGCAATTACGCAAGCGCCTCAATAATTGACAATTGCTAATTGACAATTGCCAATTTTTCTCCCTCCCCCCTTGAAATATAATATTAATTGGATATAATAACCCAAAATTGTTTACGACAGTTGTCTAAACAGTAACCCGGTGGTGTAGTGGTAACACAAGGGATTTTGGCTCCCTCGTCCCTGGTTCAAATCCAGGCTGGGTTGTATTTTTGTAATTATCCGTCTTCGTTTTGAGTGCGATCCTTAACGCAGACGGCGCCTTTTGAGATCGCGTTTAACGTCCGGCGTTTGTTTCCAGGCGTGCCTTTTATCGGGAGAAATGTATTCTCTCGACGCGCAGCATTCTGTTCGGACGTTTATCCTCAAGCAAATATAAGGAACATCTTTCATGTCCGAAGCTGCCACTCCCGCAACCCCCGTTTCTCAAATCGTAACTCAACTCGTTGAAAGCGGCGTTCATTTTGGTCATCGCGCCAGCCACTGGAATCCGAAAATGCGTCCGTACATCTACGGTCGCCGCAACAAGATTCACATCATCGACGTTCGCGAAACCGTCCGCGGTCTTCTCCGCGCCAAAAAGTACCTGGCTCAGGTCGCTGCCGCCGGCAGTTTGATCCTGTTCGTTGGAACCAAGCGCCAGGCTGGCGACGTTGTCGCTGAACAGGCTCAGCGCTGCGGCATGCCGTTCGTTTCAGAACGCTGGCTGGGTGGAACGCTCACTAACTTCCGCACCATTCGTAAACGTATGAGCCGTTTGGAAGAACTGGAAGCTCTGCTCAACAGCGAAGAGATCAACGTCTACTCCAAAAAGATGCAGTCCGCTCTCAACCGCGAATATCGCAAGGTTTATCACAACCTTAACGGTCTGCGTCTGCTCAACCGTTTGCCGGAAGTTATCGTTCTGATTGACCCCCGCAAGGAAAAGAACGCTGTCGCTGAAGCGAAAAAACTCGGCATTTCGACCGTCGCTCTGATCGATACCGACTGCGACCCGGACGAAGTCGATCTGGTTATCCCCGGCAACGACGACTCCATTCGTTCCATCGAATTGATCATGACCAAACTCGCTGACGCTGTTTTGGAAGGCAAAGCCATCAAAACCGCCCAGAACGAAGGCAAAGACGAATGATTTTATTTCGGTTTACGGCGAGAGTCTGCGGATTCTCGCCTGATCCGGATTTCTGGTTCAACATTAACAAATAACCCCGTATAGCAAGGAGAATATACAATGGCTGAAATTACTGCTGCATTGGTTAAAGCGTTCCGAGACAAAACCGGTCTGCCGATGATGGACTGCAAAAAGGCTTTGGCTGAAGCTGACGGCGACGCCGAAAAAGCGTTGACCATTCTGCGTGAAAAGGGCAAGCTCAAGATGATTGAAAAGGGCGCTGAACGCACCACCGAAGAAGGCGTTCTGGCTACCGCCGCCAACGAAAACGGCGTTGCGATTATCGAACTGCTTTGCGAAAGCGCTCCCGTTGCCGGCAACCCCGAATTCCTTCAGCTGGCTCAGGACATTGCCAACGTCTACCTGGAAAAAGGCGGACAGACTGCTGAAGAAGTTATGGGCAACGCCTCTCCGTCCAAGGAAGGCATGACCCTTCAGGAACAGATGGAAGAACTTTACAACCGCATTCGCGAAGTCTTCCGTTTGAACCGCTTCACCCGTCTGGAAGGCAACGGCGCCGCTTACGTTCACCACAATAAAAAGGTCGGCGTCATCATTGCTACCGAAGGCAAAAACGATGAAGCCGCCAAAGACGTCTGCATGCACGCCGCCGCCATGCATCCGGAATACCTCAACCGCGACCAGATTCCGGCTGAAGTCATTGCCAAAGAACGCGAAATTCAGCTCGCTGCCATGGCGAACGATCCCAAAAACGCCGGCAAACCGGAAAGCATTCTCAACAAGATCATCGACGGCAAAATCAACGCCTTCTTCAAGGCCAACTGTCTCGTCGATCAGGAATTCGTCAAGGATTCTTCCGTTTCCGTTGGAACTTACGCCAAGAATAACGGCATTGTCGTTACTCAGTACGTCAACTGGACGCTGGGCGCCAAATAAGCTCCTAGCCGCTAGCTGCTAGCCATGAGCTTGGGTATTTGTAGTTCTCAGCGTTAATTGTGAATGTTGAAAGCTATAACCAAGCTAGGAGCTAGCAGCTAGAAGCTAAAAGCTTAATCAAAAATGGAACAGAATTCGCCAACTCCGCCGAAACGATTTTGGAAACTTCCGCTGTATTTGGGAAGGACGGCTTTCTTTTTGGCTATTGTTCCGATGGCAATGCTGTTTTTGTGTATTGTTACAAAGAATTCTGTATACAGTCTGATTGATCTGTATTACTGGTTTGTTACACCGCTTCAAATTTGTAAATGGTCGGTGATTCTTGCTCTGATTTTCTCTTTTCTGACAACCATTTCAGCAAGCGCGGTCTATTACGTCAACAACAATTTGCATTGGGACGAATACCGCGCTGCAACGAGTCTTTCGTCTCGCGCGATGATTCTGATTATAGCGCAAGTTCTTGTATACTTTATTTGTCGAAGCTGAAAACGACTGACCGTTTTTTATTTTGCGGTAATAATCGCAACTATTGTCAGGACAATTCCAGCAATAATAAATCCGTTGCTGGGTTCCATAAACCAGAATATTCCCGCCAGCGCTCCCAGCGCCACCTGAGACGCGTTGAGAAGGTTCATGTACGCCAAAGACGTTGTTTTCAGTCCCTTAACCAGAGCGGCAAAGGCAATCAGGTTTGCAACGCCCGCCAGAAACGCGACGCCAAACTGCTGGTACGTCAACGCGGTAAAAATCCCGGAACCGTGTTCTGTCAAGCTGAGGATTCCCAGGACAATCGTGCCGCTGCCGGGAACAAGCAGAATCGGAACCCAGAACGGGACGTCGTTTTTACAGGACGCTCTTACGGACGCCATGGTCGACGAGTTCATGATTCCAACCAACAGCCCGCCGAGAATAACCAGCGCAATCGCTCCCGCTCCGTATTTGCTCAAAGAGGTTAACGCCGACACGGGATGTTCCTGATTAGAAGTTACGAGCTGAGAGTTGCGAGTTGCGAGAGAAGGATCAAAGCGACCAACGGGAGCGGTTTTTGGCAAACGCGCGGGTGCGAAGCCGCACGGGCGAGAGGATGAGGTTTTGTCCCCGAACACGCCGGTTTCGGCACTGCCCACTTCCACTTGGGAACCGACCCTGTCGGCGCGGTTTGGGAGCGGCGCCTCGCCGCCCAGTCCGAATCCAATGCAGCAAACTGCCGCCAAAACGATTGACAGACCGATAAACGTTCTGACGTTGAATCGCTCTTTGAGACAAACCAGGTCAAACGTCTGAGCGCTGAACAGTCCGCCCGTCCAGACGCACGACAGCGCAATGGCAATTCCCGCCATGTCGAACAGCCAAATATACGTGATGTTTCCCAGAACCTGCATCAAACAGGAAACGCCAAAGAGCAAGCCCCAAAATCGCCATTGATTCGTTGGAATTGTATGACGAATCAGACCGACGATTACAATTGGAAGGGCAACAAAAGCGGCGACCGATTCTCGAATAAACAGCGGCAGCGCGTACGGGCTGTGCATCGCTACCAGTTGACGAACGCAAAGAGCGGAAATCGTATAAAATAACGCGGCTACAGCTCCGTAGAAAAATCCTTTTGATAAAAATCCCTCTGACGACGGCTTGACTTCTGAATCTGGTAACTCGACAGCGTTTTTGTTTGTATTCGACATGATTCTTATATTGTGCCGATTTTCGCAAGAAAATCAAGAGGGGCGGCGAGGACAAGTGGTTGTTTGGTGAATTCGTTGTGGTTGCGAGTTAGGAGTTAGGAGTTAGGAGTTAGGAGTGAGGAGTGAGGAGTTAGGAGTGAGGAGCTGGTGCGGCGCTTGCGTTAACTCCTCGCTCCTCACTCCTCATTCCTAACTACCAAATA
>JAZUMX010000291.1:0-5102 GCA_045603865.1 Thermoguttaceae bacterium | reverse complement strand
GAATCGTTATCGAAACTGAAGATAAAAAGAAGAAGACAGTAGGCAAGAGGCAGTAGGTTTTAACCCACGGAGAGCGCGAAGCGCCAATTACGCATTACGAATTACGCATTACGAATTAAATACCCATGAACATCGTTTATTATCTCCACCTGATTCCCTTGACTTTAGGTATAAGCTTCATTTATGCCGGGACGCGCTGTGAAGACGTCAAGAGTATTATTCGACAGGGATTAAGAATCAGCCTGAGCATATTTATGTTTTTGCTCGTATCGCTGCTGATCTTTTTCGTCTGTTTTGGTTGTTAAAGGACAATACAAATGCATATTACAATTCTGGGCGGCGGAACAGTCGGACGCGCAATCGCGGAAACGCTTTGCAATGGCTATCACAGTATTACCGTTGTCGAAAAAGACTACCAAAGAGCGAACAAATTATACGACTTGGACGTTCAGGTTATCGTTGGATCGGCAACCGATCCGGGAATGTTGTTTTCAGCATGCGCCTCTAATTTTGATTTATGTCTGGCTGTTACGGGAACGGAAGAAGTCAATATCGTTGCGGCGTCGATCGCTAAAGCGTATGGCGCCAAACGCACGCTGGCAAGAATATATTCCCCCTCAATAAACAATCTGAACTTTTTCAATTATCAGACTCATTTTAAGATCGATCGTCTGGTAAGTCTGGAACAGCTTACAGCGCTGGAGCTTGTTCGTCTGACGCGTCGATCCCAGTCCCAGGTTTTGGATCTGGTCAGTCAGGGAGAGCTGGAATTACAGGAATTCCAGATTGATGAGAAATCGCCGGTAATCGGCATTACGCTTCGAGAACTGAGATTGCCGTCAAAAGTTCGAGTAGCGCTGCTAAAACGCAACGGAATAGCTCACTTGATGACGGCAAACGATTCCTTTGAACAAGGCGACGTCATTTCTCTTACCGGAACGGCGGAAGACATTATTATGGCGTCTAAAAAGTATTTCAACGCCAAAACGCCTCCCAAAGAACGCATCATGATTATGGGGGGCGGAGAAACAGGTTTTTATATCGCTCAGGCTCTGGAACACTCTAATTTTGACATCACAATTTTTGAGTGCGACAGCGCTCGCTGCGATTTTTTGGCTTCTCGTCTAAAAACGTCTACTATTGTTCTGGCTAACGGATTAAACCGGCACGAACTGGAAGACAACCAGATTGATTCCGTGAATACGTTTATCGCATGCACTGGCGACGACGAAAACAATATCATGGGCGCGGTTGAAGCCAAAGAATTGGGCGCCAAACAGGTCTTTGCCGTCGTAACCCGACCGGACTATGCCGCAATTGTTAAAAAACTGGGCATTGACCGGGTCGTCAGCCCAAGAACGGTTATCGCTAACAGAGTTCGCGGTTTTCTCAATACGGGGGCTATTATCATGAGAACGCCGCTGGCAAACCAGTCCGACATTGAGGTCATGGAAATTGAAGCCCTCGCCGGCTCTGAAGCTTGTCAAAAGACGATTCGAAACCTTGGCTTGCCCTCTCAATGCCTTATTGCTGGAGTGAACAGTTCCGGTTTTGTTCAAACACCAGACGCCGATTATCAGATTAAGCCGGGAGATCTGGTTATCATGCTGGTTCAAAACCAGGTTTTCGAACAAGCCATGGAAAAATTCAAGGTTTAACGAGAAATCTATTCTGAAATAAACCGCTCGAAGTCGCTTTGCCATCAAGAAAACGACCCGAATTTTACAATATGCATTTGTTTATTTATATGAAATTCCACTATTAGAGCTGTTCGTTACATATTCTTCTGATATTATTGGCGTAAACACAAAATAAATATATTATTTTTTACCGTTTTTTTGAATTGCGGCGTTAAAAATGAAAAATCTATGGTATAATATAATAAAGTATGAAAATAGTAAAAATGTATAAAATACACTATTACAGTAGACGAATTTTCACCTATTGGAAACAACGATTTTTTAATGAGTTGAGGTTAACATGAAAACCTTTCAGAATGTTACATTGCGTTTTTGCGCGTTGATTGCAGCGCTGGCGCTGTTTGCTCAGTCTGTTCAGGCAGATCCCGTTTTGCGCGGGTACTGGACGTTTGACAACGACTCTGTCGACGGAGGCTCCATTACTGAATCTTCAGGTTATCAGGCGGCGGGAACGCATAATGGCGTACTTGTCGGAAGCGGCATTTCCTTCAACCCCATTACCGGAGAATCGGGCAACCATTTGTCTACTGGCAATTACATCTCGTTCACACAAGATTCCTATGCATATATTCTGAACACTCGCGTTACGGCAGAAAGCGAAACATACAAAGACTCCTTTGACTTTAACAGCGGATCTTTTACAATTTCCGCCTGGGTTAAGGGGCTTCCGGATGCTAACTGGGAACCGTACATTTCCAAATACGGTGAAGGCGGGTACGGTTACCAGCTTCGTCGTAAAAGCTCTTCTTCAGGTCCAACATTAACTTATCGTAATGGTTCAGGAAGCAACCGCACAGAAGAAGTAGACGATCCCGGTTCAAACATTTCTGGAGCATATACAAACCTCAATGACGGCGAATGGCACAACCTCGTTGCCGTCTATGGCGGGACGTACCGCGAAGTATACATGGACGGTAAGCTCATTACCCGCATTGCCGACACCGTTGAAAACTGCAGCGGCACAAATGAGCCGTTGGTTTTCAGCGGTCGTTACAACGGTTCCAGCGCAGCGTACGAAGCTTTTGCCAACATTTCTCTGGACGACGTTGCGATTTATTCCGGAGCCTTGAGAAATAACCAGGTCTCCTACATTAGCAACGGCGGAGATCCTACTCAAATTGCTACCGTTGAAGCTGGAACCAAAACGATTACTATTGGTCTGAACTCGATGGTTAACTCAGACCATGTTACGCTCACCCGCAGCGGCAACATTTCCCGCAATTGGCTGGACGACGATATCTCCTTTGACGGCAGTTCTTACCTCAGAACCAACCTTCCCGTCGGGTCAGCTGGATTTAACGGTTCGTTTACCGCGTCTGCCTGGGTAAAACTCGAGGGCAATAGTCTGGCAGGCGACAAATCGATCTTTGGCAACAACGCCACTGGAGATAATAAAGGTTTACACTTGATTGTTCGAGACGCTCATCCTCACATGGGATTCTACGGCAACGACTTGCAAGCTTCAGAAACACTGGAAACCGGAAAGTGGTATTATCTTACTTGGCAGTACGATGCAGCGAATCAAACGCAAAAGATTTATCTCGCCGGTGAGGAAATTGCCAGCCGAACAGGAGCAGCCGCCTTTGTAGGAACCAATGTTCTGGATTTGGGAACCTCCATGGGCGGCGGTTATTTAAACGGCAACCTGAAAGGCATTTCTATTACAGACAGCGTTTTGACTGCTGATCAAATTAAAGCTCAGATGAACGCACCGGCAACTCCACACGTTGAAAACTTTGACTGGGGCAAAAATACTAACGAATGGTATTCCGGCGGCGGCGCTTCCCTGGGCAATCTCCATGATTATGGAACCTTTAAGGCTCTGTCCATGTATCATGCGCCAGATGATGCCGCGGAAAAGACCATTTACGAACAAGCCAATTCAGACGTAACTACCGGCATGCTTTGGGGACCGACGTTTACCGTTGCTTCCAACGCTCCTGCCGATACCGTCTTTTCCGTTGACGTTGTCGGCGGCAACGCGGCGTTAGACGTTACTAGCCGTGGAAACGGCGGAGCTGGAGTTGCTCTGTGGGATTTGACAACCGGCGACTACGTTCGCGATGCAGATAACAACGTTCTTTACGGCAATGGAAACAGCAGCGACACTCCAAAGCACACCGATATTTCTCTCGATGGACGTCAGGGACACAACCTGGTGGTTGTTGCCATTGACCGCAGTACCGGAGGTTGGGGTTGGGCTGGACCATCCCAATTGACAGTTGACGCAAATCAAGTCAGCGCTATAGCCGATGCGGCACAGCATCATATCGTTCTTAACGATTTCAACTTCGATACAGCCGGCGAGTTCAGCGGCATGTACGAAATTGACGCCGATGGAAACAGACTTCCATCAGTTACCAACTTTACCAACGGTAACAGAGGAAACGGCGATGTTACCAACTTCTACGTTGTCGAATCAAAAGCGTTTGATAACGGTAATCTGGGATTCCTCAGCACCGGTTCTGTAAACGGCGGAGAAGAAAGCTCTGTGGGCGTTCTTCGTTCCGATCCGTTCCTCGTTCAGGGCGACATTATGGAATACTATATCTCAGGCGGCAACAATATCAACAACAAACATCTGGATTTGGTTGACGCTGATTCGGGAGAAGTTTACCGTTCCGCGACCGGCAACGATACCAACGATTTCAAATACGATTTCTGGAGTCTGAAAGGTCTGGAAGGCAAGTCCGTTTATATTCAAGTCGTTGACACCGACAACGGAACCAGCTGGAGCCATTTGGAACTCGATCAGATTCGTCAGATCAAATTCGCCCCGACGTCGGCTGAAGTTCAAGCGGCTAACACTTCGTTGAAATCTCGCAATTTGCCGTATTATGAGGTTGAACCTGGTTTTAACGCTGATTCTTATAACCTGGATGGAACGGGCGTTACCACATTGGACGAACTGGCTAACTACATTACCGGCGGAGCTGAACCATCAAATAAAGACATTCAACTTTATTTAGATAACTATAAGGCTTCCGAAGGCGCGCCCGTTGGCGTTAACGTTTTGTCTGTTTTGAACGTTGAATCTTCCGGCATGTACACCTTGGCTGTCGGTAACGATGAACCATATAAACTCACGCTCAATGGCGCTACGGTATTTGAATCGGAAGGATCTGCCGATTTGGAGTTCATCCCGCTGCTGTTAAGCGAAGTTGGTCAATACGCGTTAAACATGCTTTATTTGGATCAGTCCGACGAAGGCGCTTCTCTTTACTTGGCAGAGGGCGGTTACGATGCGTGGAACAGCTCCTTCTCGCTGCTTGCCGGTTACGGAGACGGCTACATTCTCGCATACGCTCAGAATGTTGACCCCAACAAGATTAAGTCGGATCGTAGCCATGTCGTTCTGTGAGCCAAGGAGTTGTAGCTAAGTGTTGTCTTCCTAAGACCGCT
>JAZUMX010000290.1:0-2355 GCA_045603865.1 Thermoguttaceae bacterium | reverse complement strand
CGTCCACCTTGACAAACGGAACGTAATCTGCAAACGTCGAAACAGTCAACGCTGCAACAACGAACAACGCCGCAGCAAAACGGGAAAATAATACAACAGGTTTATTCATGGTTTTGTCCTTTAACGGGGAAAGCAAAACTGTCATTAATATATAATTATCCAGACTGGATTCCTTCTGACATAGCGCCAGACAGAAAATATCCAATTTACCTTATTCTTTATTATAGCATAGAATTATCTTTTTTCAAACAAAAAATCTCATTTTGACCAAATTTTTACAGAAATAATCAAAAAAGACAATTTTGGAGTGCGACGCCTTGGCGTCGCTTTTACAAGATTTAAGTTGAGAACTATCGAAAATGTATTTCGTGCAAATAGCGTATGAACTATGAATATTCCCTTCGCTTGTTTTTTTAGATTAATTATTCACCGCGTTATTGGCTCGAATAGAATTTTTCGACGTTCCCAGCGTTTTTGGTAATGAAAGCGACGTCAAGCCGTCGCACTCCAAATTACGTCAAATCCGCGGTCATGCAGCAGTTGCCCGGCTGGGTGTGAGCGGGTTTGTCCCAGGCGTCTAAAATGAACGCGATGTCGTTGTCCCAGCGCCAGCCCAAAAGAGAATAAAAGGCGTCGAGCGAGTGCGGGGCGTGCAGAATGGCTATCGGATACCCGGCGTCAATCGCCTGCATCATAGCCGCGGTGAGAATTTCCATGCCGTATCGATGGCGGCGGTAGGATTCCGCAACGCTGACCCCCTGAATGCCGGCGCCGATTTGCGCCTGCGCCAGTACGGCGGGATCGGTTGGGAACCGCCCGTCGGGGCATTGGTCTTTGGTAAGATATCGACGTGTAACGATAGCGGTATGGGCGATAAGAAGCCCGTTGACCCGTCCGATAACGGTATATTCCGGCTTCTGACCGTACCAAGTTCTGGTGCGGTCGTTAATCGCCTGTCGCCAGGAAAAGCAGTCGTACAGATGCTGACCGATTTCCTGGCTCAATTCAGGCTCGATTGCCGATTCCTCGTAAACTTCGATTGCTAAGTCAGGTCTAGCCATTGACCAATTCTTTGAACAGTTTAATCAGCTTCCAGGTTACATCGCCCGGCTTGCCGGTTCCGATCTGACGCATGTCCAGCTTGACAACCGGGATAATTTCCGCGGCAGAACCGGTCAGGAAGCACTCGTCAGCCGAGTAGATGTCGTGTCGGGTAAACGCGGTTTCCTGAACTTCGATGCCGGCTTTTTTCGCCAGTTCGATAACAGTTTGACGCGTAATTCCGCCCAAAATTCCCGCAACCAGCGGAGGGGTAATCAAAACGCCGTCTTTGACGATGAAGATGTTGTCGCCGGTGCATTCGGCAACTTCTCCGTTTTGATTGAGCAGCAGAGCTTCGTCGCAGCCAGCCTGAATGCCCTCAATTTTCGCCATGATGTTGTTGAGGTAGTTGAGCGACTTGACGCGCGGGCTGAGCATGGCGGGAGAGGTGCGAATCGTCGCCGCCGTTACCATTTCCAGACCGTTCTGATACAGTTCGTCCGGATACAGAGCGATGGAGTCTGTAATGATGATAACGCTGGGGTTAGAGCATTTGCGGGGGTCAAGCCCAAGCGTTCCGCTGCCGCGGGTAACGACCAGACGGATGTACCCGTTTTGAATCTGGTTGAGGACGAGGGTGTCGTTGGTCGCCTTGCACATCTCTTCCTGAGTCATGGGGATGTCAATCCAGACGGATCGGGCGGACTCGTAAAGACGCTTGATGTGGTCTTCCAGACGAAATACTTTCCCGTTGTATGAGCGCATTCCTTCGAAAACGCCGTCGCCGTACAGCAGACCGTGATCGAACACGCTGACTACGGCTTTATCTTTGTCGTAAAACTTTCCGTTGACGTAAACTTGTAACATGGCTTTATCCTTCAATAAAAACAAACCGAAACTCGGATTTAACTTACGATTGTTGATTATATTTTATTGTATCCATTTGAGAAGAAAATAAAAGCCCCCCCGGGGAGACAATTCGGAATGCGGAATTCGGAATTCGGAATTACGCAGCCGAAAACCATCCCCGGGTCGCGGACGAAGTCCACCGAAGAAATTTAAGCCGCAACGCAAAGTATGGAAGGCGGTAACGAAGTTCGCGTAGCGAACGTAGTTACGCTTCCGGCGGAAGCTTCCAAAAAACACTTGAACGCGGCGCCCCCTCCGACCTGCTGGATCGCGGATAAAATCCGCCGAAGAAAGCCTCACGCAAAGTACGCAAAGTTCGCAAAGTTTTTTTCGCGCCCATTCTTGAATTCAACCAATATATACGCTATAATTCAATTGTTCAATAATTTCAACCCTCCAGCCCCC
>JAZUMX010000289.1:0-2761 GCA_045603865.1 Thermoguttaceae bacterium | reverse complement strand
ATCGCCGCGCGTTTGTACAGCTGAAGAGCCGCTGCGTCGTTGCCGCGGCGGTCGTTTTCCAACGCCAAGCCGAACAAAGCGCCCGGGTGAGTTCCGTTCGCTTCGACAGCGCGTTCGTACCAGGTAATAATTTCCGCGCTTTCAGCGCCCATTCTGGCAGCGGTCGCGCCGCGTTGATACAGATATTCTGCCGTATGTTCAATCGGTCCGGTGAGGGAATCCAAAATTTGAAGCGCGCCTTCCAGGTCGTTCATGTAACGGCGAACTTCGGCAATGCCCAGATTGCAGATGTCCTTGTCGTACCCGGCGATAATAGCGGCGCGATACTTTTCTTCCGCTTCTTCATATCGGTTTTGAGCGAAGTAGTTTTTCGCCTGATAGAATCTGTCCAACGCGCTCCCGTCTCCATGGCTCAGAGACGCCAGCGACTTGTTGTATTCGCCCAAAAGGTACTGGCAAACGCCCAGACGAACGTAACTGGCAGGACTGTTGGTTTCGTTTTCCAGTTCTGCTACAGCGTCGCGGAAAATACGGAAATTCGGATGGCTGGAACCAATAAGACGGCTGATAGTTTCGATTTCCTGAGGACCAAAAGCGCCGTTTAACAAAACGAGCTGTTTCAGATCAACATCGTAAGGATTGCTAATCAAGATATAGTTCTCCAATGCAATAGCTTTTATCAGAACGAGTTTCACAATGCATACATCTGAAATCGCTATTATATTCCAGAGATTTCTGTCGAAACTCGCAGAAATAAAAAAAGAGCCAAAGATGGGAATCGAACCCGCAACCCCAGCTTTACGAAAGCTGTGCTCTGCCGATTGAGCTACTTTGGCTTTTTTCACCCGTCTGAAAGAAAACGTCCTCTCAAACAAGCGGATGTAAATATATCAGATTTTTCGTTTCCTGTCAAGGGGGGAGCGAAAATAATTTTCGAATTATCAATTAGCAATTAGCAATTGAAGAAAGCGCTCGATTAGCGGAGGTGTGTGTGCGCCTTCGCACCCAGCTATTAAAATAGAACCGCTAACGCAGTTCTATTATGCCCGGGAACTGACGTTCCCGGCTCGCCACCGCTTGCGTAATTCCGCATTCTGAATTACGCTTTCCGCATTAACTCTACAGGCGTTCAGCCAGCTTGGAGCATTCGGATTCCAGTTCGGCGCCTCGGTCAGACTTCTCTTTGGTTAACGGACCGACGACCTTTTTCGCCTCGTCGAGGAACTTCTTTGCAATGTCTTTTTGACCAGCGCCCAATGCCTGATTGGCAACGACAATCAAGCCGAAACCGCGGGCGTCGAGTTCTTTGGAGCCTTTGGCGATTTCCAGAGCCTTGTCGCAGGTTGCGGTTGCCGCGTCTTTCTGATCCATCTTAAGTTGAGCGACGGCAATCTGTCCGTACAGATCCGCCATCTTTTGCGGGTCCTCGGTAAGAGCGTCCGCGACAGCTTTGACTTTGTCAAGAGCTTCTTCAACTTTGTTGGTTTCTCCGCCGGTTTGATAAATTTGGGCGGCAGAAAGCAGAATTCGCGCCTTGTCGTCAGGCAAGAAGTTGTCCTGAATCATTTCGCACGCCTTGGTTGCGTTGCTGGACGCTTCGAGCAGGTCTTGTTTTACCTGCGCTTCCGCCATGGCGATGAGTCCTTTCGCCTTCTGATCCGGGTCAGAAAGCTGAGCGATAGCCTGACTCGCCTTTTTCAGAGCGTTGCGCTGACCAAAGCTTTCGCCAATGAGTCCGTAAACGTCAGCCGCTTCGTTTAACAACGAAGACTTTTCCGCCGGGTCGGCGATTTGATCGCAGCAAATGAGCGCCTTGGAAAGCAAATCGCTAGCCATGCCGTACGCTTGAGCTTTGTACTTCGTTTTGGCAAGATTGATCAAGCAGGTTGCCTGCTGAGAAGGATCGCCGCGATTCATGCAGTCCGCTTCGGTGTCGTAATGCTTGGGCGGAGTCGGTTCACCGCAGCCGATGAAAACAGACGCTGCAATAAGCGTCAAAGCAAAGGAAAGGATCTGTTTCATGGTGTATTAGGGGATAGGGAATGGGGAATAGGGAGTAGGGAGTAGGAGAATTACTGTTCCCTGCTCCCTTTTCTCTGACTAAAATATTAAACCCAAATTCTGAAGGCGCTGTTTTGTCTTCTCCATCAGGAGATCTTCAGCCGCTTCGTCTTCTGCAATGTACGTTGTTGAAAAGCGGAGGAATTCGCCGGCGTTGTCCCACGGAACGGTGCAAATTGATTGCTCTGTAATGAGGTATTGGGAAACCGCCTCTGCGTTGGCGAACGTAACGCCGCCTTTCATGCCCTTGGGAGCGGGCGTGTACAGGAAATACGTGCCTTCCGGCATCTTGACCTGGAATCCGCACTCTTTGAGCATCGCAACCAGTTTCCGAAGCCGACGCTGATACTTGTTGCGGGTGTAAACCGGGATTTCTGCGTTGTCCAGAGCGACGCAAGCCGCCTTTTGAATTGCGATAAACTGTCCGGAATCGGAGTTGTCTTTGACGTCTGCAAAGGCGCGAACGAGCAGCGGGTTTCCGCAGACCCAGCCCAGTCGCCAGCCGATCATGTTCCAGCCCTTGGACATGGAATGAACCTCAACGCCGACATCCATTGCGCCGGGCGTTTGGAGGAAGCTCACCGCCGGTTTGTCGTAGCACAAAACCATGTGCGCCGCGTCCTGAACGACGACGATTTCGTTCTTCTTTGCGAAGTCGACAACCTCGGCAAAGAATTCCGGCGTAGCGGGTTTAAGTCGG
>JAZUMX010000288.1:0-2028 GCA_045603865.1 Thermoguttaceae bacterium | reverse complement strand
TGCGAGACGCCCGGGCAAATATCACGCGGAGACGCGGAGATGCGGAAAATGTTCGCAAAGAGCGCAAAGAAATGGAAGGCGGTAACGGAGAGAGCGAAGCGAACGAAGTTACGCTTTGTTCGAAGCGTGCATACCAAATTGACGCAGCCAGAAACATCCCTTGGATGTAGCCCGTCCCCGGGCTACAACTTGACGGCTTGCCGTCAAGACTACGCGGTAGCCTCCAAAAATCTCTTTCGCAGTAAAGCCCGCCCGACCCGCGGGTTCGCGGACATCCTGTCCGCCAAAGGAAACAAGCCCCGCTGAAAAACTCCGCCGAAGCCGAAAACCTTTCTGGATCGCGGACGTAAGTCCGCAACAGAAAAATATTAACAACAAAGAACACAAAGAATCAATCGGTTCTCCCCTCTTTTTCCTGAACCCTAAAATTCCTCTTGTACGAATCCGTCTTTAGCGTTATAATTAAATTATTCAATTAACATTTGTTATTCCTTGCAAGATTAACTCCCGCAGATTTACCGTTTGCTAAAAATCGGAGAACAAACTGTCATGTTAAATTACATTAAAAATATCTTTGCGTTGGCGGCGGCGATTGCAGCGCTGATTTTTTCAAATACCGCGGCGGTTGCGGACGAGTTGGCAATACCGCTGTTTAATCCTTCTTCTCAGTGTCTCTATTGGCTGCAAAGCGACGGGGACATTCTAATAAAGAATGTCATCACTGGCGCTAAAGCAACGGTTAAAATATTTTTAGACGAAGAGAAACATGGTGGGAAATTCCCTCAAGACCCGAATGGTTTGGTCTTTGCCATGTCTTCCCGGACAGTATATTTTATTCAGGCGTCAGATGCGTTGGATAAATTGTTTATCGTCTACGGAGAGAATATTCACATGAATCCAACGGCGGCGCTGTACAACCTGACGAATAACTCTGTTATTTTTAGCAAGCAGATTAATTCACAGGTTAAATACTATTCCGCTCAGTGTGATTTCGAAAACGATACTTATAAACTCGCGTTATTGGCGTGGAATATCAATTCTAATAAAATAGCGTGGGACGTCAAACCAGAAACAGTTACTTCTGATACTGCAAATCCTGCAGACGACAGACGGTCTCTGTTATCAATACCTGATACGATTTTAATATACAATTTGAAAACGTCTGCGATTGATTGTCAATATGAAATCAATCCTTCCATAAATCAGGATTATTATTACAGTCCTTTTGTAGAGTTCGGTGATTATATTATTAAAAATAACGGCGGGAATTTATCTTTAGCGTACAATGAAAAAACGGGATTGTTCTGCAATACGAATGCGTTCATTCCTGTTAAATCCAGCTATAAATTCAAGGAACAGGATAGCGGTTCTCCCGCGATTATAACAAAGGAAGCAAACGACTTCTCGTTTCATTACATCACCGGAGCCGTATCTGCAATAAGATATGAAAATGATTTTATTGCTGTAAAAACGAAATCAGATAATAAAGTTATAGTAATTAAAAAGAACGACTTTCAAAGCAAAAAGACATTTTTGTTTCCTGAAGAAACCAATCTGATTGGCGTCTTTTGCAATGGCGACGTTGTTTTGGGTTATCGATTTGAACATAATAATTCATCAGAGTATTCAACGGTTAAAATTGTAGAATCAAAAGGCGAGTCTTTCAGCACGATATTTTCATTTCCAGTAACTTACGAATTGGACGATTTTTCCTATTGCGCTAAAATTGATTCAGCTCGCGTCATACTGGTTTTTGACAACGGATACGCGAGGTTGTCGTATAAGAACAATAAATGCACGATAACTGATGTCGTTGATTTTGAGAAAGAAAAGAATAAAATAAGCGAGTGAATTTCCTTGACGGCGCCGCCGTCAAGTTGTAGCCCGGGGACGGGCTACATCCAGAGGAGGTTTTCGGCTGCGTCGTTTTGGTATCCACACTTCGAACAAAGCGTAACTGCCTACGCTTCACTCCCTCCGTTACCGCCTTTCATTTCTTTGCGCTCTTTGCGTTCTTTGCGGCTTAAA
>JAZUMX010000287.1:0-1812 GCA_045603865.1 Thermoguttaceae bacterium | reverse complement strand
ATGGCGACTTCGCGAATTTCGTGTTCTTCGTCTTCGTACAGAATGCCGTAGCTTTCTCCATGCTGGCTTCTGTCCAGACCGAGCTGTTCGTGCTTGACGTTGACTCGCATGTTGACCAACTTGTCGGTAACCCAGTACAGGATGTACGACACGACGAACGTATACCCGACAACCATCACAACGCCCAGTACGTGCATCCAGAAGATTTTCCAGTTGCCGTCCAGCGCGCCGTCGACGAAAACGCCGGTGAGGATCGTGCCTAAAATACCGCCGACGCCGTGAGTGGAGAAGACGTCCAGAGCGTCGTCAACGCCAGTCTTGTTGCGGAGATGAACCGCGGTGTTACAAACCAGAGCGGTGATCGTCCCGATAAACAGGCTTTCGCCGACGGTAACCCAACCGGCGCAGGGCGTGATTCCAACCAAGCCCGCAACGCAGCCGACAGCCGCGCCCATGGCTGAGGGCTTTCGTCCCAGCAAGGCGTCGTAAAGGAACCAGGTCAGCATGGCGGACGCGGACGCGGTGTTCGTGTTCAAAAACGCCTTGGCAGCGTTGGCGTCTGCAACGAGGAACGAGCCGCCGTTGAATCCAAACCAGCCGAACCACAACAGGCACGCGCCCATCAAAACCATCGGGATGTTGGCGGGATGATGCTCGCCCGGCTCGACGCGCTTTCCGAGGTAAATCGCCCCGGCTAACGCTGCAACGCCCGACGACGCATGAACGACGATTCCGCCGGCGAAGTCTTTGACGCCCATCATCGCCAGGATGCCGTCTGGATGCCACGTCCAGTGCGCCAGCGGCGCGTAGACGAAAATCGTAAACAGCGACACGAACACGAGAAATCCCGAGAAATGAACGCGTTCAGCAAACGACCCGGTAATCAGCGCGGGCGTGATAATCGCGAATTTCATCTGGAACAGAGCGTAAAGAACCAGAGGAATCGTCAGCGATAACCCGCGGATTCCGTCAGGGCTGATTCCAACGCCTTTAAACATGAAAAATGTTCGCGGGTCGCCGATAATGCCGTGAAAGTCAGACCCGAACGCGAGGCTGAACGCAATGACTACCCACAGGACGCTGATAAGTCCGATGCATACGACGCTTTGTAACATTGTTGAAATGACGTTTTTCGGGCGAACCATGCCGCCGTAGAAAAACGACAAGCCGGGCGTCATGAGCATGACAAGTCCAGACGCCGTTATCATCCAGGCGATATCCGCCTTGTTGAGCTTCGCCAGAATATCCGGCGTTTCTTCAAACTGCTCTACCGATTCCGGGACGAACAATCCCAGAATGCTCAATCCAATAATCAGAGCAAAAAATACAATCCAGCGCTTGTGCTGGCAGGGGAAATGGAACATGATAGGGAGGGGGGGAGTTAGGAGGGAATGGGGAGTAGGGAGTAGGAGCTACTAGCTTCTAGCTACTAGCCATTAGCTTGTGGATTCGTTGTTCTTACGGTTATGGCAAGAAACTTAGATAACCAAACTAGCAGCTAGGAGCTAATAGCTAGAAGCTCAATTTACAGTAACGTAACGCCCTTTTCAGCGTATTCGGCGATCATTTCGTCCGGCCAGATGGCGGCTTGGACTTCGCCGATGTGAGCTGTTCGGAGCATGTACATGCACAAAGGGGTTTGACCGATGCCGCCGGCGAGGGTCTGCGGGAGTTCGCCAGCCAACAGGGCTTTGTGGAACGGGAACTGAGCGCGTTCCATGCACCCGCGGATTTCCAGCTGACGCAGCAACGTTTCGGCGTCAACGCGAATGCCCATTGAGGACAATTCGTAGGCGGATTCCAGAACCGGGT
>JAZUMX010000286.1:0-2501 GCA_045603865.1 Thermoguttaceae bacterium | reverse complement strand
CGCTTCCAAGGCGTTTTTGGTCAGCTCCGCCCGCATTTCGTCGTTGGCGAGGCACAGCTGCGTTCCCGATTTATGAACCTGTTCCGGCGGGAGCGACGCCATGAGCTGTTTCGCCCCTTCCGGCGGAAACGCCCAATCGGGAAAACCGTATTTCCGAACTTCGTTGATTTCCGGGAACCAGTCCGGGTGATCTTTGAAGTACTTCTCGCCCGGGATCAGACGGTTGAACGAATGGACGAAGAACTGGTACGTGTGATGTCCGCCCATCTCCGGCCCCAGCGTTGCCCGCGAACCGTTGTCTTTGCATCGGGCGGCAAAGACGGGAGTGCGGAATCCGACTTTATAATTCGACTCCCGATAAATCAGCTTCGGCGCGTACCGAACGTCCAGCGGCGCGATGGTCAGATTGGGCGTTTTCGGAACCGTCGATTCCGTATCCGTCCACCAGCGAACGCCGAGCTTGTCTTCCAGGAACGTATAGACCGCGTAGAGCGTCCCGCGCTGATCGTGCCCGGCGAGGACAATCGAGCCGTCGTCAAGAGACTTCATAAAAATCTCGTCCAGCTTGAACGTCGAGAAATCCACCGTCTTGAGCGCCTTGTTCGTCTTACCGACGTAAATCGCCTTGGCGCCGGCTGGCAGGTCTTTTTCGGAAATCGTCTTGAACGCGACCCCGGTAATTTCCGTCAGGTAATTTTGCAGTTCAGACGCCGCCGTCTTTTCAACCGGCGTCGATTCGTCCGGCAGAACGATTGTATACGCCGTTTCGTTGTTGTTCGTCAATGTAACGTTTTGAGCGTTTGCCGCCGTTTGCGCTATTGCAAGCGCAAGAGCTGTTAATAATAATGTGAATCGTTTCATGATAATGATAAAATACGGTTTGTGAATGGTGTATATCCAATGGGGAGCGCGAAGCGTAATTCCGCATTCCGCATTCCGCATTCCGAATTATTCCGGGTACATCTCCAGAATCTGTTTCTTGAATTCGTTTTCCCATACCGAGTCGTCGCCGGACTCCTTATATCGGAACGTGCCTTCTTTTTCCGCCAGGTCAAATACGGCCCTGGCAAGCGCGCCGGGATTTTCGGGACCGTAGAACGGCTGCCCGGACTTCTCCACCGCCTGTTTGTCTTTGGCGTAGTTGCGAACCCAGAGCAAATCGTAGGACAGCAGCGCAACGTCTACGCGGCGTTTGAGAACCGGGTCGTCCTTGACGGCGTCGCGCGCCCGGGCGACGATTTGAGCCGACTGGTTCATTGCCGCGGCGTCTAGCCATTGGTCGGTCTTGCCCATAAAGCAACGCAAATAGACGTTGGACTCCCAGGCTTTGTCGTGAATAAAGTTGAGGTATTCCAGCAGAATCGGTCCGGCTTTGGGTCCGTAATAATTCACAAAGAATTCTTTCCACAGGGCGTTTTCGTCCTGGTCCGGATTCCATAGCAGATGAGCGATAACCCATGATCGTGCGTGAACAAAATCGCCGACGGTTGTGCCGTAGTCGCCCTCTTCAAAAACGCCGATAGCGTTGTTATCGACGAAAAATCGGATGTTGGGCGCCAGCGCGCGCATGTTGGGGTGCGGCTGAAGGTAATACAAGAAGTCGGTTGTATAGTCCCAGATAAACAGGTGCGGCGCGATTTTCGCCCAGCCTTCGATGTCGTCTTTGAGAGCTTTGTTGGACTCGTCCGTCAGCGGTTTGAGGAACGAACATTCAATCGTACACAGACGGACGATAACGTTGTGACGCGCCTTGATCGTCTTGGGCGGCTTGCGGGTGTACTGATACGCCAGCGTGTCAACCAAAACGTTGGGAAACTCTTTCTCAATGTCTTCCGCCACCTTGTTGACGAAGTTAATCATTGACGCGGCGTGCGTCCCTTCCGCCTCGTCCAGAGCGCGGCATTTCTCGCACTCGCAGTACCCGTGCCAATCGTGTTGACTGATGGAAATAATCGTCGCGTTGGGATTCTTCCGCAGAGCTTCCAGAGCGTTTTTGGTCAGTTCAGCCCGCATTTCGTCGTTGGCGAGGCACAGCTGCGTTCCCGCTCGATGAACCTGTTCCGGCTTGAGCGATGCCATGAGTTCCTTTACCGCGGTCGGCTTTCTCGCCCAGTCGGGGTAGCTGAATTTCCGAACGCCGTTGATTTCCGGGAACCAGTCCGGATGGTCTTTGAAGTACTTTTCGCCCGGGATCAGGTAGTTAAACGAATGAACGAAATACTGATACGTGCAATGTCCGCCGTATGCCTGATTTATTGGGCAGCTGGAACCGTTGTTTTTACAGCGCGCGGCAAAAATCGGATTGCTGAACGCGACCTTGTAAAACGTTTCACGATAAATCAGCTTTGGCGCATACCGGACGTCCAGCGGAGCAATGGTCAGATTCGGCGTTTTCGGAACTGTCGATTCCTTATCCGTCCACCAGCGGACGCCAAGCTTGTCTTCCAGAAACGTGTAAACCGCATAGAGCGTCCCTCCCTGATCGTGGCCCGCAAGAATAA
>JAZUMX010000285.1:0-2577 GCA_045603865.1 Thermoguttaceae bacterium | reverse complement strand
CGTTCGAGAATGCCGCACGCCATATTAATCGCCCCAAATTCCATCGCTTGACGCGTTGTTTTACCGCATGACGTTGCGACTGTGTCTTCCGGAATCTGATCGATATTGGGCAGATATGCAGTTTTTGTATGGAGAGCTTCCAAAGCAATATGAACGCCGGGAACAATCTGACCGCCGCAATATCGTCCGTCCGGGGAAACGACGTCTACGGTTTGCGCCGTTCCGATGTTGCTCACCAACGCTGAACGGGTTGGGGATTTAACGCTCGCTGCGTACAACGCGGCAAAAAGACGGTCTGACCCCACAGCGTTTTTGTCGACCACGTCTGCCTCAATCGGAACTTCAAAATCATTCCAGAGTTTAATGCTCATTGTCGGTTTAAGAAGCGGTCTAAGCCGATCCCACAATTCCGGGCAAACGCTCGAAACGTGAACCTGGCATTGAGACCAGTTCGACGCCAAACCAATTACGGAGTCAAACCAGCTTTCAAGCGGCTTTTCCCAATCTACAACGCTTCTGGGAAGAGTCAAAAACTTTTGCTCTGAACCAACTGCAAAATCCAGTTTTGCGGCGCTGTTTCCAATATCAATCAGGAGATAACTCATTGTAGGTAGGTGGGTGGGGAGGGAAGGGTGGAGAATAGGGAGTGGGGAATAGGGAGTGGGGAGTAGGGAGTGGGGAGTAGGGAGATTAAGCTTTTAGCTTCTAGCTACTAGCCATTAGCTTGGTTATTTTAGTTTCAGGCTTTAAATAATAACGCTATGAACTACAAATGCACAAGCTAATAGCTAGCGGCTAATAGCTAGCAACTTGCAAACTGTTCCCTATCCCCTGATTACATCATGTTCAGCTTTGGCATAACCGGATTCGCTTTGACCTGTTCCAACAGGTTGACGGCAATCTGATCAAAAATACCCATAACATCAGAATTGCTTTCAACGTCAAAAAGCGAGCCGGAATCCTCGTATTTCCGAATCTCGGGCGAAAACGGAACTTCACCCAAAAACGGAAGCCCGTTCGCCTGAGCGTACTGTTTGACGCCGCCAGACCCGAAAATATCGTGTTTTTTGCCGCAGCCGTCACAAAGGAAATAGCTCATGTTCTCAATAAGCCCCAACATGGGCTTTTCAATCTTTTTAACCATGTCGACAGCGCGAACGGCGTCAATCAAGGCGGTTTTTTGCGGCGTGCAGACGATAACCTGTCCGTTAAGCGTGGTCAGCTGATTGAGCGAAATCGGGACGTCGCCCGTTCCCGGGGGAAGGTCGATGATTAGATAGTCCAGCTTTTTCCCGGACGGGTCAACCCAGTTGGTATGATTTATCATCTGATCCAGAACGCTGTGAATGAGCGGACCGCGCCAGATAATCGCTGCGTCTGAAGGACACATGTTCCCAACGGAGAGCGTTGCAATTCCGTTGACGTAAATCGGCTGAATGAGGTCGTTCTCGCTCACCGCGCCGTCAACCACGCCTAAAATGTGAGGAATCGACGGACCGAAAATATCGGCGTCCAGAAGCCCGACAGACAACCCCTGACGCTTTAACGCCAGCGCGATTAACGCAGAAACGGGGCTTTTCCCAACTCCGCCTTTTCCCGATCCGATTGCAATTGTTTTCATGGATTAAAACCGTTTATTTATAAAGTAAATTGATTATCATATCGACAAATTCCGGCTCGGCAGACGCCGTTGGAGCGCGGAAAAAGTTCACTCCCAGCTTTTCGCACGCCTGAGCCGCCAAATAGTCCAGGTCGTAGGCAATTTCCATGTTGTCGAGCGAAAAGCCCAGTGGGACGAGTAAAATCGCACAATCCGGATTCTCTTTCGCCAGACTCTCAATCGCCTCGACGGGATCTGGTCCAAGCCACTCGCCCGGCGCGCCGGCAGGCTTGCTTTGCCATACTTTCTTTACGTCCGTCAGCCCGATTTGTTTGGCAATCCGTTGAGTCAATTCTCCAAACCTCGCGTCGTAACTTAAGGTCTCTGACCAAGTTACGGGCAGCGAATGGGCGCTCAACAAGACCTTGATATTTTTTTCGCCCTGATTCTCTAAAAACTTTAACCCCTTAAGAACCGTAGACGTTCCGCACCGAATAAACTCCTCTCGCGCAGCGTACGACGGCAAAAAGGTAAATGCGGGTTTACTGTCCGTCCCAACAGCGGCGACCGCGCTGTCAAGAGCCTTTTGGAACTTTCCGTTCATATACTCCGATTCCAGCGGCGTTGGAATGAAAACCGCCGCGTTCTTCCGGTCGTCGAACGCCATCTGAGCGACGATTTCTTCCACAGACGGGTTGGAATACAGCGTCGCCCAGTATATCGGAACAGGGTTCTGAGCTGACATCATTTTATTAATAAGTCGAACCAGCAGCGCCCTGCTCTGATCGTTAATCGGGCTTACCCCGCCAAGGCGCTCGTATCGGGCGACGGAAGCCTCAATTCTCGACGGCGTTGCATGATCGCCCAATACTTTTTCAATAAACGGGCGAATCTGCTCGGACGTTTCCGGTCCGCCGTAGGTCAGCAGCAGTAAAGAATCATACACGGCAGGCAGTAGGGAATAGGGAATAGGGAAT
>JAZUMX010000284.1:0-3024 GCA_045603865.1 Thermoguttaceae bacterium | reverse complement strand
ATGCTGGCGGCGCCGGTCGCCTGAACGCCGTAAATCTTGACTTCCGGACGCAAATTTTTAATGACGTACGCAACGCCGGAAAGCAGACCGCCTCCGCCGACAGCTGTTACAACCGCTTCGACGTCCGGCATTTGATTGAGGATTTCCAAACCCAGCGTGCCCTGCCCTGCGATGACCTGTTCGTCGTCAAACGGATGAATGAACGTGTATTGGAATTCGTCGCGAAGCTGAAGCGCTTTCTCGTAGGCGTCGTCGTACGCGCCGGTTACCATGCAGATTTCAGCGCCATAAGCGCGAGTCGCCTCGACTTTGGAAATCGGCGCGCAGTCCGGCAAACAAATAACCGACTTCGTTCCGGAACGCGTCGCCGCCAGCGCAACGCCCTGAGCGTGGTTTCCAGCAGAACACGCAATCACGCCGCGGGCTTTTTCTTCAGCGCTGAGCTGAGAAATCTTGTAGTACGAACCTCGAACCTTGAACGACCCGGTAATTTGGAGGTTTTCCGGCTTGAGGTAGATGTCGCTTTCCGGATTGAGCTTCGGAGCGCGAATGAGTTCCGTCGAACGAAGGACGTCTTTAAGTACGTACGATGCGCGGTATACGCTGTCTAAGGATAACATGGTTAATTAATTGGGGTTAAGGTAAAGGGGTCAGGAGGAGTTGCTAGCCGCTAGCTACTAGCTATTAGCTTGATAAACCTGATTCGTGCTTTATCGCAAGAACTAAGAATAACCGAGCTAAAAGCTAGAAGCTAATAGCTAGAAGCTAATCTTCTCGTCAACTTTCTTTTGAATGTCTTTCATGATTTTGTCCGGCTTTTTGAGGTTGGGCTTGTATCCCTTGACGTCTGGGATCCACTTTCCAACGTCGAACGATTGGGCAACGGAATTGAGGTCCAGCTTGCCGTCAAGCAATCGCTGAGCAAACGCGCAGCCCGCCATGTCGGCGGCGAGGTCGCCAACGTCGAAGGCGTTGCCGGGCGTGGATTCGTCTTTGAGCTCTTTAATTAAACCCGCTTGTCGGGCGGCGTCAGGCGACATCAGCGCTGACAGCGCGGCGGAAACGCCAAAATGCTGAGACCAGTCTGAACGGTTGTTGATGCTGGACTGTTGAATCAACTCGTCACGACGAACCTGAAGCTCGTACGTGTCCATTTTCTTAACCCGGTCGCCGACAATAGGCAGGACTTTCATCGAATTGGACATATCCATCGCAATTCCAATCGCAACCAGGAACGCGCGGACGCGGTGCTTTTCCGGCAATTTCGACGCAGCCGACGCCCCAGAACGAACAATATGGTTGACGTACTCGTTGCTTTTCGGGTCAAGCGTTATTCCTTCCATGCTGTTGAGGATTTCCTGACTGACGTATCGAACCGCCTTGTTAACCGACATGGTATCGGACGGAACGATAATCGAATCGGAAGACGCCTCCGGCTGCGAAGTTTGAGCGTCCTCGTCTTCGCTCTTTGGCGGATTGTTCACCGCTACATTCGCGCTGTTATCCTCCGGCGTCTCGGTTCTGACTTCCGGCGTCTCGGGTCTATCCTCGTTATCTTCATTCTGCGGCGGAGGAGTTTGAGCGACTTCAACCTCGTTGTTCTGCTCCGGCTTTGGAGGTTGAGGTTCAGGCGCAGTCGGTTTCGGCGGAGTTGTATTCTCTGCAACTGTCTCCGCAGGCTTTTCGTTCATTTCCGGAATTGTTGCCGCATATGTTTCCAGGTCGTCCGGCATTGTCAAAACCGGTTTGACAACGCCCAACGCGCGGCGAATCTGCTCTCGCCGGTTTTTTTCCTGCTGAGCTACAATCATCAACAGCTTTTCAATCGACGCGGCGTTGGAGTCCGTATGCGGAATCTTGCTCATGAACGAGTAAATCTGGATCAACTCTTCAATGCGTTGATCGGACATGTTCATCAGCCCGTTTTTGCGATTCGCCCAAACGTCAGCCCAAAGGTTGATTAAAAGCGCGTTAATCGGGTTGAACGTTTTGACGTAAGCCGCGCGGCGGGACTCGCGTTCCGCCAGAGTCGGATTCATGTAACAGTGCGGGTCGGGGTTGTGAACCGCGCCCAGCCAATGCCCCAACTCGTGAATGAGGGCTTCCACCCGTTCGTTTTCAGAAAACTGCGGGGCAAACTCACGAATCAAAATATGAGTATGGAACGGCTGACGCGTCATGCCGATATGATCTACCCCCGGTTTAATGCCGTACTGGCTGGTAAACCCGATAGCCAGCGCCGCCGGATACGCGGGAGCCATCAGTTCAAACTCTTTCATGGACGTTACAAAGTCCTGAATGTTGTCGTCAGACTTCCACTGTCCAACGCCCACAACTTTAAACCGCAAATGGCAAAGCCGCTCGTAAACCTCGTTGACCTTGTCGATTCTCTTTCGCAAACGCGGTTCCCAAACGCTCTGCTTGGAATACTCGTTGTCGTCAACGTAGATTTTAACCGGGACTTCGATTATTTTCATTCCCAACGGCGAATACGTAATTGAGCTGCTAAGAGTCGGGGCAGCGTTTTCGTCCATGCGAAACGCCCCGACCGGGTTGCCGGTAATAGGCAATTTCTGGAAAAACATGTTCCCTTCCGGAGACGTCCCGAAAAAGTAAACAGACTGCGGCTCCAGAGGAACTTGCTGATTCCGCTGTCCATCGTTGAAAGCCAACGCAGACTGACCGTCGAAAAAGAACGAGTACGCGTCGCCCGACGCCAGACGAACCGTCTGCTGCGGCTTGCCCTTTTGCGCCACGACGAACGCCACGCCCTTTTCCATCCGGTTGGAAATCACCGCAACATCCGCCCAGGCAGACGCCATAAAAACAAACAGCGCCGCTGGCATCAACAAACGGATAACGCCAGGATAAATCAATCGTAGGGTTTTCATGTATTTATAAAGGAAAACAGTCGCCCGACGAAAGCGGTATTCCCAACTCGCTTTTCGCCGCTTGATCTTTTATATTATTATATCATAGCTTTTATTTTCTAAAACTCCCCCCGAATAGTCCAAATATTTTTAG
>JAZUMX010000283.1:0-2167 GCA_045603865.1 Thermoguttaceae bacterium | reverse complement strand
CTGTTTGACCCGGCTTTGGGTCGAAACGAGGCGGACGGCTGTATTCAGCGCATTCCCGGATACGGCAAGAAGGTTGAGCCGATTATCAAAGACGGGCTGGTCAAGAATTCCTGGCCAAAGTTCCTTCATCCGTTCCCGCTGTCGGACAAGTATTTTCTCGTTTCCTGCAAGCCGACGCCGCAGTCCAAATGGGGCTTGTATCTGGTTGACGTCTTTGACAACATGACGCTCCTTTACGAGGACGACGACTACGCTCTGTTGGAGCCGTTCCCGCTGATGAAGCGTGAGCGCCCGAATTTGATTCAGGACAGAGTCAACCTGTCGCGTAAAGACGCCGAGGTTTATATCGCCGACATCTACAACGGTCCCGGTTTGAAGGACGTTCCCCGCGGGACGGTAAAGAGCCTGCGTTTGTTCACGTACCATTTTTCGTATCAGAACATGGGCGGATTGATGGGCATCGTCGGCGTGGACGGCCCGTGGGACATCAAGGAAGTCATGGGAACGGTTCCCGTCAACCCGGACGGCTCCGCCCGATTCCGCATTCCCGCCAACACGCCCATTGCGATTCAGCCGCTGGACGAGTCCGGGCAGTCGCTCCAGCTGATGCGTTCCTGGTTCACTGCCATGCCGGGCGAACTGTTACAGTGCAACGGCTGTCACGAAGACCTCAATCAGGCGGCGATTCCCAAAACCTCTGTCGGGTTCACTGCCAAGCCGGCGGAAATCCAGCAATGGTACGGCGCCCGCCGCGGGTTCTCCTACGCCCGGGAAGTTCAGCCGATTATCGATAAATACTGTCTGGCGTGTCACAACGGAGCGGACGAGTCCTGTAAGTCGCTTGATTTGCGCGGCGGCGTCTTTGTTCAAAACTACCATTCCATTCAGTCTGGAAACGGGACAGGGCATATTCAGCGCAACGCGCATTTTTCCGTTGGATATTACAATCTTCAGAAATACGTCCGCCGTTCCGGAATTGAATCGGACATGCATCTGCTGGAACCGAAAGAGTTCTCCGCCGATACGACGGAACTGGTTCAGCTTCTTCGCGCCGGACATCATGGCGTTCGTCTTTCGGATCAGGCGTGGGACAGAATTCTGACGTGGATTGACCTCAACTGCCCGTATCACGGCACGTGGACGGAGGCGACGAAGAACCCGGGCGCTCAGCGTCAACGGCGAGTGGAACTGGCTCAGCTGTACGGGAACCTCGACCCGCACGACGCCGAAGAGATTTACAAGACGGACATCGAAACCGGCGCGCCGATTCTGCCGATTCAGCAGCTTCAGGACGCTGACCAGAAGCCGGAACCGGTTGTCGAGCTGTTCCCTCAAGACTACAAGCCGGAAACGAAAATTGTAACGCTGCCCAACGGTCAGGAGCTGGAATTCGTCCGCATCCCAGCAGGAACGTATACCGTCAACGGCGTTGAAACGAGAATCGACAAGCCGTTCTGGATAAGCGCCCGGGAGATTCGCAACGACCAGTTTGCCGCGTTCGACCCGACTCACGACAGCCGCGTTGAATCGAAGCATTGCTATCAGTTTGGGATTCATGGCTATCCGATGAACAAACCCAATCAACCCGTCTGCCGCGTGACGCAGCAGTCCGCCCAGGCGTTTTGCGACTGGCTGACCAAACAGCTTGCCGCCGACGGGGCGACCGCCAATCTGACCTGTAAACTGCCGACGCAGACGCAGTGGGAATGGGCAGCCAGAGCAGGGAAGTCGACGCCGTTCTTCTACGGAACGCTCGATTCCGATTTCAGCCCGTTCGCGAACCTGTCGGACGCTTCCATGATGAACTTTGCGACCAACCCGTATACCGTTGACAGCAAATACGGGTCCATGCCGGAATTTGACGACTGGATTCCCGCCGATAAACGCTTTAACGACGGGGTTGTTTTAACGACGACGCCCGGCTCGTACCGTCCCAACGACTGGGGCGTTTACGACGTCCACGGCAACGTCGCGGAATGGACAAGCTCGACAGACGCCGCCGGACGATTTATCGTCAAAGGCGGATCGTGGTACGACCGCCCGTACCGAGCGGCGATCCACGCCTCGCGTTCGTACCCCGCCTGGCAGCGCGTGTTTGACGTTGGGTTCCGGGTTGTCCTTGAAGATAAGTAGGCGGCGGTTATGTGCGGGTCAGTCCGCACACGGA
>JAZUMX010000282.1:0-1586 GCA_045603865.1 Thermoguttaceae bacterium | reverse complement strand
CTGACCCCGGAAGACGTCGGCGACGACAAAAACTACATCACCGAGTCCCTCGAAGGCATGCAGATGATGTTCTACAACGACGAGCCGATTGGTCTGACGCTGCCAGCGTCCGGTGTCTTGAAGGTTATCAAGTGCGATCCCGGCGTTCGGGGCAACTCTGCTACGTCCCGCGCCAAGCCCGCTACCGTCGAAACCGGATTTGAGGTCATGGTTCCCGAATACCTCGAAGAAGGCGAACTGATTAAAGTCGACACCCGCACGGGAGAATATTCCTCAAGAGCGTAGATTTTTTAGCTTTTAGCTGTCAGCTTCTAGCTATTAGCTTATGGATTCGTGGATATTGCGGATACGCCTGGAAACAGGATAACCAAGCTAGCGGCTAGGAGCTAGAAGCTAGAAGCTCATCTCGCAACTCGCTACTCGCAACTCGCAACTAACATGAACCCTTTCCCTCTTTCCAAACAGCAGCTGGAAGAAATCATCCAGACGTATCCGACGCCGTTTCATATTTACGACGAAAAGGCGATTCGCCTCAACGCGCGGCGTCTTAACAAGGCGTTTGCGTGGAATCCCGGATTTCAGGAATTCTTCGCCGTTAAGGCGGCGCCAAACCCGTTCTTGATGAAGATTCTCAAAGAGGAAGGGTTTGGCGCAGACTGCTCGTCGATGGCGGAGCTGGTTCTGTCACAGCGCGTCGGGCTGCCGGGCGAGAAAATCATGTTTACGTCCAACGACACCCCGGCGAGCGAGTTTGTCAAAGCCAACCAGCTCGGCGCGATTGTCAATCTGGACGACGTGTCACACATTCCGTTTCTGGAACAAAACGCCGGACTGCCGGAGTTGGTCTGTTTCCGTTACAATCCCGGTCCACTCAAGGGCGGAAACTCGATTATCGGAAAGCCGGAAGAAGCCAAGTACGGGTTTACCCGTCAGCAGTTGTTTGACGGGTACAAGTACCTGCTCGACAAAGGCGTCAAACGGTTTGGAATCCATACGATGGTCGCGTCCAACGAGTTGAATCCGCAGTATTTTATCGATACGGCGGACATCATGTTCGACCTGATTAACGAGCTGACCGCCAAGCTGGGAATCGTCTTTGAGTTCGTCAACATCGGCGGCGGGATTGGAATTCCGTATCGACCAGATCAGACGGCTGTCGATCTGGAACGGGTCGGAAAGGGAATCGAGGAAATCTATAAATCCAAGCTCGGGTCAACGCCCAACGCCAATTTGAAAATCTATATGGAATGCGGACGCATGATTACCGGGCCGTACGGCTGGCTGGTGTCGAGAGTTCTGCATATTAAAGACACGTATAAAAAATACGTTGGGCTGGACGCCTGCATGGCGAACCTGATGCGTCCGGCGCTGTACGGCGCGTACCATCACATCACCATTCCCGGCAAAGACGATTTGCCCTGTTCTGAAACGTACGACGTTACCGGGTCTCTGTGCGAAAACAACGACAAGTTCGCCATCGACCGCCAACTGCCAGCGCTGGAGCCGGGCGACCTGGTTGTCATTCACGACGCCGGCGCGCACGGACATTCCATGGGATTCCAGTATAACGGCAAACTGCGATCGGC
>JAZUMX010000281.1:0-15441 GCA_045603865.1 Thermoguttaceae bacterium | reverse complement strand
CGTCGTCGTGGGTGATAATCCCGATTAGATGGTATTCGTCGTCGACCACCGGCAAAGCCAGCACGTCGTACTTGGCAACAAGCATCGACGCCTCTTCCCGGTCTTCGGTCGGCTTGATGGTAATGAGATTTCGCTCCATGATGTCGGACACTTTGATGTCCGGCTTGCCCAGCGAACAGATCAGTTCCCGGAACGTGAGCAGCCCGCGAAGATGGTCTTCCTCGTCGACGACGTACAAGTAGTAAATCGTTTCCATTTCCTCCGCCTGCTTTTTGGCGGCTTCGACCGCCTCGCGGGGAGTGAGGTTTTCCGTGATCTTCGCCACGGCTGTGGTCATGATAGCGCCGACGGTGTTTTCGTCGTACTGTGACAGCCGCTGAATATCGTGCCGATCCTCCTCCGGAGTCATCTGCATGATTTTTTCGGCGATTTCGTCGGGCAGCTCGTTGAGAAGGTCGACGCGGTCGTCAGGCGGCAGATAGGCGATGAACTCGCCCGCTTCTTTCGGATCGCCCGTTTCGAACATCTCCACCTGCTTTTCCCACGGCAGATACAGGAAGATGTCAACGCGGTCGGACATATCCGCGCAGCGAAGAACGTCCCAGCATTCCTTTGCAGTAAGCCCTTCCATAAACTCCGCCGTTTGGTACGGGTGGTGCAACGCCTCGCAGAATTCTTTGAGACCTTGTTTGTCGTTGTTCGCCAACATTTCACGAAGTTCAGGAAGATACAGCGTATTGATCATGGGCGTCATTTTTGGAGTGCGACGGCTTGACATCGCTTTTAAAGGGAAAAAGTTAAGAATTTCCAAGTATGTCTTTCGTGCAAATTATGTTCGATCAATAATTTTCGTTTATTGTTCATTGCGTTATCTGCACGAATTACGTTTTTTGTTGTTCCCGGCGGTTATGGTAATGAAGGCGACGGCAAGCCGTCGCACTCCCCATATTGCAACTTTATATTATAATCTATTTTATCAAAAATGAGAATTTTGACAAGGAGCGGAGGACAGATTGACTGTAGGCAGTAGGTAGTAGGCAATAGTTTTTAAAAAGATGCGATAGCGTTCCTATAGAACTGAGTAGCAGTTCAACATTAATAGCCGTTGGTGAACCCCACGAAGGCAATAGTTTTTGAAGCGCTTGCGTTCCTACTGCCTACTGCCTCTTGCCTATTGCCTCAATTTCCCAAAATCATTTGAATGAAATTGACAAATTCTTGCCCAGCCCCTGCGCTACTCTTTTGAGAAATTGCAGCGAGGGATTGCTTGCTCCGCTTTCCAGCCGGGCAATATTACTTTGCTTGGTTCCGATTCGTTGAGCCAGTTCCTTTTGAGTCAGCTTTTGTTCAATGCGAGCTTCAATGATCTGACGAACCAGCTGGTATTCTGGTTCAAACTGATCGTACTGTTCAACAAATTCCGGATCGTTCAAAAGTTTTTCTCGATATTGTTCAAATGTTTTGGTCATGATTATCTTGATTCGTATTCTGATTTATACTGTTTAGCTTTTTCTAATTCGTAGATAGGGGTTTTTTGTGTTTTTTTCAAAAAACCGTTTGTTAATACAATAACATTTTCTTCTTTGGAAAAGAAGAAATAAAAAATACGAGTAGCATTTGATCCAAATACGCTCCGTAATTCGTATATACCGTCTTCGAGGTATTTAATAAATGGAGCGCCTAAATCCGAACCGTAATCGGACAGCAATTCCAAGTTACGAACTGTTTTGATATGTAACTTAGGATTGTCGCGCCTCAATTCTTCCAAAAAATCCTCAATAGGAACTTTTTGACTTTTAGGCAAATCGTAAAAACGTATTTGATATTTCATGTCTCTATTATATCATATACGATATATTTGTCAAGATTGTTCAAAAAATTTTTTGAGCTGGTAATCACCGTTCTTGCCCTTGTTTTCCCCTTGCCCTATTGTAAATAATCTAATTCTAATTATAATTATTGTTAAATTGACATCGGAGTCAATTCCTTGTGAATTATTCCTCTCAATATACGAAAAATATTTCAATGACGCTCCGAAATTCTGTTCTCTCCTTTTTCGTTCTGCTTTTGACAAGCGCCGCGGGTGTGATGCCGCACGGGCGAACGGACGAGGGGTATGCTTACGGAGGGCGGGTATTACCCGCCTTAGTCGCGGACAATGTCCGCTACCCAGAAAGCCTGGATAAACGCGTTCAGGAAGCGGAGCAATGCTTTGGAAAAGTCTGTGTCGAACGGTTTGAAGAGATGTTTCAAACCGGGAATTTTGACTTTGAATTCCAAACCAAAGGGCAGAACATTCTGCATTATGCGGCGTTTATGGGAGATATAGAGCGCGTTAAGATACTAGTCGAAAAGGGCGCGGACGTCAACATTGTCAGTGAAGAAGGATACACGGTCGCGCATTACGCCGCTCAAAGCGGGAATCTGGATCTGGTTTTGTGGCTGACGGAACATGGCGTTAATATATGGAAAGGGCATAACGTATCAACGATAATTCATTTCGCCGCTCGAAGCGGGAATCTGGAACTGGTTCAATGGCTTGTCAATCAAGGCGCGAACATCCATAAAAACTCTGGCCGCCAAATTAGCGTCATGCACTACGCCGCCCGAAGCGGAAATTTGGAACTCGTTCAATGGCTGGCTGAACAGGGAGCCGGCATCAACGTTCAGAATTATGACGGCATATCAGTTCTGCATTATGCGGCTTTTAGCGGGAATCTGGAACTGGTTCAATGGTTAATTAAACAAGGTGCAGATGTCAGCGTTGTATCCAGCGGCGGTAAGTCGATATTGCACTCCGCAGCCAACAGTGGGAGTTTGCCTTTGGTGAAATGGCTTGTCAAACAGGGAATGGACGTCAACGACCGTACTGATGGCGGCTATAAGGTTATACAGTACGCAGCTCAAAGCGGAAACCTGGAATTGGTTCAATGGCTCGTATCGCAGGGGATAAGCGTTCAGGAAAAAGACAGCGATCATTACAGTCTTTTATATTACGCTATTGACGGCGGTTCCTGCGAGATGGTTCAATGGCTGGTGAAAAGCGGTTTGGATCCCAACCAGTCTGAGGATGTTAGTCGAACGCCATTATACTATGCTGCAAGCCTGGGGAAGTTGTCGATTGTTCAATGTCTGTTTGAAGTGGGGGCTGAGATTGACGAATCTGTTTTAGAAGACCTAAGTGTTTTGCGCGTCGCTGCCGAAAGTGGGAATGTGGAACTGGTTCAATGGCTGGTTAAGCAGGGACTAGACGTCAAGGAGTATTATCCGACGGTCTTGTGTTCCGCCGTTGAAAGCAGAAATTTAAAACTGGTTGAGTGGATTGTATCTCTGGGGGAAGACGTCAATATACAAAATGACGAGGGAAAATCGCCGTTGTTTTTAGCGGTAGAACAGGGCGATTTAGAAATGGTTCGTTTCCTTGTCGAACATGGAGCCGTTATAGAAGACGACGATCTGTATGACCGATTTAATCCATTGCTGCAAGCTCTTCAAATCGATAAATTTTCTATTGTTCAGTATCTTATTGAACGCGGGGCGAATCTTAAAGAAATTGGAGAACAATACGTAGTATTTTTATTTAATGCTGCTCAACATGGCAATTTGAAACCGGTTCAACTTTTGTTTGATCGCAACTTGAATCTGAATGAAAGCGATTGTTTTGAGCTTTTGTTATCCGCTGTTGGAAGCGGGAATTTGGAGTTGGTACAATGGCTGGTAAAACAGGGTGTAACGTTCAACGTTAATAACAAAGAGGATTGTACGCTTCTTTTGTTTTCCGCCTCTAAAAGCGGAAACCTGGAATTGGTTCAATGGCTCGTCAAAAAGGGATTGAACGTTAAAGCAATTGACGACAACGATGAAACGCTCTTGTTTCCCGCTGTCCGAAGCGGCAGTCTCAAACTGGTTCAATGGCTTGTTAAACAAGGTTTAGATATTCATGCTAAACAAAACGAAGGCTTTACGATTTTACATTGTGCGGCGCAGGGCGATAACTGGATTCTGTTTCAATGGTTGATTAAACAGGGATTGGATTTAAACGAAAAAGCGAATGACGGCAAATCGGCTTTAGATCTGGCGGTTCAGTTTGCATTCAATGATAATTTGATCAACGATGAGGAATTATTTCGATGGTTGATTGATAACGGCTTGAACGTCAATTCCGAGGTTGACATATCAAAAAACAACAAATGGCATGGCGACGTTGTTATTGACACAAGCGGGTCTCTTCTGAATGTATGTATAAGGATAGCGGATTTAGCTAAAGTTAAAATCCTTCTCGAGCATGGAGCAGACGCGAATAAAGAGGATTCTGATTCCAAGCTGCCGTTGTTTAGCGCTATTGACTATAACATTTATGAAGCGGTTGAACTTCTTCTCGAACACAGAGCGGATGCCAACGCTAAAAATTCGTATGGTCGTATTCCGCTCATATCAGCTGTTGAAAACAATAATTTGATAATAGTTCGTTGTCTTGCAGAACATGGCGCAGACGTCAACGCTAAAGACGACAGTGGAAAAACCGTGTTGATGCACGCTGTTTTTTGCAGGGGCCTCTTTGAAGGCAATATTAAAATAGTTCGTTGTCTGGTTGAGCATGGCGCAAACGTCAATCCGAATTTTGACAAAACGTGGGTTCCCTATTGGTATGAATTACAGCAAAAAGGTTTTGTCGATCCAGAGGTTGTCAGTTATCTCAGAAGCCGCGACTATATTTTGAATGGCGGGATTGCGATTCTGCTTTTGTTGATTGTCGCGATACTGGCGATTGTGCTGTGGATGGGATACAGGCGAAAGCCGAATGAGATAAACTAATGGCTATTGTCTCTTGTTGGGCGTTAGGTTCGCCTTGCGGCGAACTGCGTAATTCCGCTCCCGTTGGTCGCTTCATTACCGCCTTCCATTTGTCTTTCCCCTACAGCGACAGAAGATAATTTATCAAGTCTGCTTTTTCTTGGTCGGTGAGCTGATTGAGCCGTTCTCCTTTCAAGTCGCCGTGAAGCCCTTTGAAAAGCAGGTCTTCCAAGGTCGTGTAACGTCCATCGTGGAGGTACGGACCGGTTCGGTGAATCTCAATCAAAGACGGCGTGTCGAACTCGGACTCGCCGAAATCGTTGTGGGCTTCCGTCCCAACATCATGCATTTTTAAATCGGTCAAGTACGGTCCGCTGTGACAGGAAGCGCAGCCGGTCTTGGGGCTGTGGAAAAGACGCTTTCCGCGTTTTGCGGACTCCGACAGCGTTCCGTCAGGCTGAATTGCCGGGCCGGGGACGGGAACGAGAGCTTTGAGGTACTCGTCGACGTCGTTGTAGTCCGACTGCTGGCGGGGCATAAAGTGAATGTGAACGAACCCGGCGGCAACGGCGGCTTCTGCGTTGGCGCGAACGCCCAGAGCCATGCACGGCGGCGTCTTGTGCGCCAAGAACATGGACTTGGTACTTTTATGATTCCCCGTCCCGTCGTTGAGCAGATCCCAGTTCATGCCGTCAACGCGAGCGTCCGGGTGACACGTCGCACAGGAATGCCAGGATTCCGACGACGCCTCGCCGTCGTGAAAGAGTATCTCGCCACGTCGAACGGCATTAAGTACAGGCGCAGGACCGAGCGGGACGATGCGCGGCTGAAAGCTCGTGAAGCGCTTGGCGGGGAACTTGTAATCGCCTGCGGCGACGGGGTTATCAATGCGGTCAAAGACGGCAAGGTTGTCTGAAAAATATCCGGCGGCGACGGTATACTTGTCGTTCATCGCCAACGCGCGAGGTCCAATAAGCTCTGGAACGCGAATTCTTTTTGCCGAATTGAAAAACGAGCCGACGTCGTAATAAATCGGCAGAAGAAGCGACATGTTGCGCGTGTCGCGATTGACCTGTTTGATCAGCGCCTCGACGGAAAAGAACTGAATCTCCCGCCCCCCGGCGACGGTAATCGCCAGCAGTTTCCCATCGGGAGAGAACTGGACCGACCACGGATTGGGCGCGCCTAAATAGGAATCGTCAATTAAGTACGTCGCCGCCGCCCCGCCGGTTGTTACGTTGTAAATTGTCAAGCCGTTTTGACTCGTCCAACCGCCTGCCAGCTGAGTGGTAATCGTTCTGTGCGACGACAGATTATGAACCGCCAGCAGCCATTGACCGTCTTGGGAAATCGTCATGCCGCGAATGACGTTTGAGCCGTCGACGAGTGGAATCTCTTTGACGGACATGTTTTCAAGCGAAATCTGGGAGATGCTGGTTGCAACGTTGACGCTGTTTGCCGGTCCCGCAGTCAAGGCGTTGCCAACATAAAGCGTCTTTTCGTCCGGCGAGAGAACCATCGTGGTCGGCACGCGGACAACAGGAATGGTCTTTTCCTCGACGTTCCCGGAATTGAGGTCAATAATCAAAACGTCGTTATGGAATCGCCGTCCCACGTAGAGCTTTTGCGGCGTCTTTGCCAGCGCCCAGGGGGAATGAATCCCGCTCCACGTTCGGACGATCTTTTTTGAATTCAGGTCAATCTCGTAAACCGAACCATTAACCCACCCGGCGGAAACGAACGCCTTGGACGGGTTCTTTGAATCGACGAGCATAAAATGCGGCTCGTCCGGCAATGTAACAGAATCGAGAACTTTCCGTTCCGCAAGAGAAAACCAGTCCAGCCGCCGGGCGTCCTGATACATAATAAGCAGCGTATCGTCGTCGAGAAAACTCATTGACATCGGACCGAGCCAGGACGGCTTCGGTTCGTTATCAGCAGAGTCTGCAATGGCGACGCACGAAAACGCCGCCATTAGCAGGACTGCGAGAGTGAGAACGTATGAAAATTGGCGGGGATTTGGCATTTGGAGTAGTTTTTTAAACACGAAAAACACGAGCAGAACGAAAGAACACGAAAATTTAATAAAATTAAAAAATCTTTCGTTTGTTTCGTTTGTTTCGCTTATTTCGTGTATTTCGTGTTAAAAATTATTGCGTCACGCTTTGCGTCAATTCCGAATTCCTAATTCCGAATTCCTAATTAGTTCAAGTCCATCGGGTCAATTCCGACGTCGTCAGCGCGGTTGCACAGACATCCAAAGACTTTCGGATTGATGGCGTATTTAATTTGTCTGACAGAGGCGTCAACCATAACAACTTGCATGAAGGACGAGTGCGGCGCGCCGAAATTGATAACGTTGCCTGAAAGCCCTTCGCCGCGGGTGTCCGGTCTTGGCATTCGTTCTCTGTTGGCGGATTCGTCACAGGTAGGGCTCTTTGTTTCCCAGCCGGTGTACAGTTCCGGTTTTCCGGTTTGACCGTTGAAATACGGCGCGAAACGAATGTTTTCAACGCTCCAACCAACAAGCCAGACAGTTTTGTCTCCCGGGTTGTCGCCGGATTCATATTGTTCTGGGGGGAGGTATTTTTCACCGGCAAGAATCGTATAAGAACTGCCGTCGCGAATCTCTTTATCAGAAACGCTTTTCATCGGTCGAACAACGCCGGAAAGTTGTTCGTTTGAATCGATTGTTGCCGATTCCGCGCCCTGGAAGATGTTTTTAGAGTTTCCCCCGTTGGCGGCGTAGTCGGTTTTTCCGTACAATCCATCTTGCAGATTTTTGGTCATATTTGACGGCTTAGCCCCTGTCATCGGATATCCTTGCGCCATTCGGCGAGAGGGGCAATAAAACAACGGGATCGGCGTTGCAGCAACTCGTTCACGAGCGGCATCGCCTTCTCTTGTCATCTGATACAGGGAGTTCTGCTCAACATACGGCAGAAGATTGAAAATCCAGCCGCCAACCTGTTTTTCAGTTGTACCTTTTCCTCCGTCGTCGTCCAGCTCAGCTTGTCCAATGTAATTGTATTTTCCGCCGCAAGGCAGCGCGCCTTTTGTGGTGATGTGGTTTTGACAGGCTTTGCCAATCTGGTTAAGATTGTTTTGGCACTGAAGCTGACGGCCGTTTTCCCGCGCAGCATTGATCGCAGGAAGCAGCAGCGCCACCAAAATTCCGATAATAGTCATAACAACCAAAAGTTCGACCAGAGTAAAGGCGAAACGGAATTGGAATGAGTTGCGATGATTCATGATAGGTAACCAGTTAGTTAGGAGTTGCGAGTTTAGACAACAAACTTTAGGAAGGCAAAAGACATGAAACAGCAGGGAACAAGCGTCAAACTGCCGTCTGTTGTCTACAGTCTTCTATTCCTTCTTGTCCTGTTTCTCTTTTTCTTTAAGTTCCTTGAAATGTAACAAATTATTATACAAAACTTGTGAAATGGGATCCAGTTCAACAGCCTGACTTTGAAATTCGACAGCTTTGTCCAAATCGCCGTTCGCGGCGTAACAATGAGCCAGCGTGTCAATACAGGCGGAAGAAGTGGGATTGATCTCAACAGCTTCCTTGGAATATTTCAGAGCGTTATCCAAATGCCGGTTTGTCTTAACTGACAACCAGGCGTATTTATTGAGTTGGGTATACGAATCCGTACCGCTGTTGATAATCTCTTCGTTCAGTTCTGAAAGCAGCTTCTCGATGTTTTCTTCAACCTGTTTTCGAACCTCGTCTGTAATAGCGGCAATTTTGTTTTCTTCGGCAGGAATCTGACAAAGCTCCCATTGCATAATCAGAGTATCCAGTTCCGTTTTATCCACTTTTAACGCTTCCTGGAGAAATTCCCATTGTTTATCCGGTTTATTTTCCTGCTTTGCCTGACAGGCGCGAAAATATGCGAGGCGTCCTTTGTCGTCTGTGGACAGAATCCGAATCTGTTCATTATTTGCTGAGTTATTATCTTTAATTGTGGATTCCAGAAAGTTCACAGCCGCTTTATTGAGACCATATTCATGAAGAGTTTCCGCAATTGATCTGTGCAGCAAGACGGAAACGTTTCTTGCATTGGAAAATTCCCAGTTCAGCCAGGCGTCTGCGTCATTTGACATCCCTCGATGGGACAGATAAATCGGACCAAGCAACGGGATAACCGAAGCAGTTGCCAGCGTTTGCGCTCCTGCCATATTGGAATTTGACAACGCAACGAGAACCTGACCGCGAATATAAAACTGCTTTTGCACAACGCCATTGACAATAATAGTGGGCGATGACAATCCAAACTTGGGAACGGGAAATTTCATTCTTTTTTTGTCTGGAAGTTCGTCGATTGGTATAAGCGATTCCGCTTCCCGACGGGCGAATTCAGCCAAAATCGTGCCGACGTATTCTGGAATCAGTTCAGCGGATTTTGAAGGGATGCGATTCAAATCGACAGCGCTTTGAAGCTGATTGTCAAACCAGAGAGTCGCTTCCGCTCTGAGTTTTTTGTAGTTGACAAGATAATACAGATTATTAATCGCCGGACTCCTGGAACCTTTCCAGGCGTCGTTGACAAACCGGGTTATTTGATCGTATTGAGGGCTGCCAGATTCCGGACGCCAGTACCAAAGCGCCATGGCGGCAAACAGCGCAGTTCCGTTGTTTTGCTCTTTCTGTATAATTCTATCCAGCGCCTTTATCTGAATTTCTATCGGCAATCGGCGCAGTTCCTCCATAACAATCATTCTGGACAGACAGCTTGCGCGGCGATACTGCTGAATAAATTTCGCCAGTTCCGGTTCGTCTCCCGGCTCATCCCAAACAACGGGAATGGACTGAAGAATAAACTGCAAACGTTGATAAACTTCCGGATCTTGCGTTGACGTTAACGCCTTTTCCAGCTCCGCCTTGACGGAGTTTCCAAACCCCAACAGGATTTCCTGAGCGTTGTTGCGAACCATGCAATCGTCGTCGCCAAGCTGAGCAATGAGCTGAGAAACAGAGTTCGCGTCTGGAACTGCATCCGCAAACAGACTGCTGGAAAGAGTCAGCGCGGTAAGGAAGGTTATCGTCAGAACAAAGATTGTCGGTTTGAATGTCATGGCGTTTGTAGGGATTGGGGAATAGGGAATGGGGAATAGTAGTTCGCCTTCGGCGAATTAAAATACTACTCCCTATTCCCTACTCCCTGCTCCCTTCCTCTTACTCCTTCATGCTCCATGCGGGGAAATCTTTCTTTTGCAGTTTGATTTCAATGAATTTTTTCAGATGTCGTTCAACAACGCTGTCTTCTGCTGTGATGAGTTTGAGTCCCTGAAGGCGGGTTTTGACTTTGACTTCGTAAAACAGTCTGTCAACGACTTCGTTTTTCTCGTCGCCCGGGCGCTGCTGTTTAAACATCTTTGCGATTGCTTCGCCTTCTTTGGCAACGCGAAGGTCTTCTGCGCCATACCACATGTAGACGCACAGACTGCTGAGAGTTTTAGGCAGTGGGGTAGGCATCGACGCCAACCCGGATTTCAGACGGGGCGAAACCAGAGCCAAGGCGCGAACGTCAGCGCCCTGCCCTTGAGAAGCCCAGGAGCAGTCCAAATTGGCGTAAGCTGTCGCCAACGCGCTGCCGGATCCGCCAACGCCAACCAGACACAGTTTTTTCACGTTGAGTTTCCCATCGTTGTTTTGTCTGTTGAGAAACCGCTTAAACGTTTCAATGTCTATTTCGACCATTCGTCTGAGGTTGTCTCTGTTGGGAGCCACTTTTCCGAGCGGTTTTTCTACGACGTCGTTTTTCCCAGGAATCTTTTTAATGAGTTTATTGCTGTCGCCCTGACCGCGAACGTCCAGAGTTACAACGGCGCAGCCCTGTTCCTGAAGAGAAACTGCCAGGGAATGAAGCGTCTTGCGATCTTCATCGAGATCCTGAATAATCATAACGGGAACGGCTTCCTTCCCAACGGTAGAGGGATAGTACGTGCCAACAAGCTGAATTCCGTCGCGGGTAATAAAATCTTCACCCTTGAGCGTTACAGGAGACATGACGCTTTGCGCGAAAACGGATTCTATACCAACGACGAAGGTAAAGACCGCCGTCAACAATAATAAAATGCGATTTTTCATGGTGAGGTACAAGTTCTGAGTTGATGGTTGGCTTTTAGTTTAAATTTCCGCATTCTGAGAAAAACATTTCCTGATTGGGAATTCAAATCTCAGAACTATTATATTATAAATTATCTCTAAATAGATGTCAAGTATTTAGAACAAATATTTCGGAAAATTTTTGGTTCAAATAAGACGCTAATTAAGCAGATTTCTGGTCGTTTGGATCAGAATTTCTAAAGAATCCCCCGGAAACAGACGTTCCCGGGGGGCAAAAAGTATCTAAATTACTCTTCTTCCGCATCCAGCTGTTTCTGGACGTCTTCCGGAATGACGAAGTTGGCGAATACGTTCTGAACGTCGTCGTGTTCGTCCAAACGATCGAACAGCTTGAGCGCCTTGCGGGCGTCGTCCAGACCCAGTTCAACCGTGTTTGACGGAATGCGAACCATCTGCGACTTCGTCGGATGCAAGCCCTTGTCGGTAAACGCCTGCATCATGGCGCTGAAATCGTCCGTCGAGCAGAGAATGTTGTAGTATTTGACGAGGTTGTCGTTGTCGTCGTAATCCTCTTCGACAGTGCAGTCTTCGCCGCCCAGGTCGAGAACGAGTTCCGTCATGGCATCTTCGTCCGGCATCTGATCAACCGGAATGTGGAACTGACCTTTGCGGTCAAACATGAACGCGACGCAGCCGGGGTTGCCCATCTTGCCGCCGCAGACTTCGAAAATCTTGCGGATTTCCGGAGCGGTTCGGTTGCGGTTGTCAGTAAGGACTTCAGCGATAACGGCGCTTCCGCCAGCTCCGTAGCCCTCGTACATCAGTTCGTCAAGGTTGCCGCCTTCCAGTTCGCCGGTTCCCTTTTTGATGGCGCGCTGAATGTTTTCCTTCGGCATACTGACCGCCTTGGCTTCGTCAATGGCGTAACGAAGTTTGAGGTTGGTGTCAATGTCCCCGCCGCCGGCTTTGGCAGCAACGATAATCGCCTTGGAAAGTTTGCTCCACAGACGTCCGCGTTTGTTATCGACCAATGCTTTCTTGTGTTTGATTCCAGCCCAATGTGAATGTCCTGACATGTTATTTTACCTCTTTCTGTTATTTGTGGTTATAAGTTATTTGTTAAAAATAAGCTGCTAGCTATTAGTTACTAGCCATTAGCTTGTGCATTTGTGATTCTTAGCGTTAACTAAAGCCTGAAACTAAAATAATCAAGCTAGAAGCTAAAAGCTTCAGTATATCATTTCGAATCCGGTTCTTCTTCTGATGGAGGGTGAACGCTGTTGAGTTTCTTTTCAAGGGTTGCCCGCAGATGCGGATGCGATTTTTCCACTTCGTTGTCGATCAGTTCCAACGCCTTTTCCCATGCGGACTTTGCGTTCTCCTGATCGTTTTTCGCCGCATAGACGTCGCCCAAATGATCGTAAACGAGCGGGTCTTGATATTCTTTTAAGCTGCGCTGAATCAAATCAATGGCTTCGTCGTATTTTTGCATTCGATATTCTATCCAGCCCAGCGTATCCAGATAGGCGGCGTTTTTAGGCTCTTCTTCCAAGGTGCGGCGCGACATCTTTTCAGCGCGGTGCAAATTAATATTTTGCTCCGCCTGCATGTACGCCAGAGAGTTCATGGCAATCAGAGAACCTGGGTATTCGTCCAGAACCTGTTCCAATAATTCCAGGCTTTTCTCTTGATAATCCCGTTTTTTGGACTCGTCCAGATTGGGATCGGCGCAGCGAAGGTCGTAAATGCCGGAAAGCGAATGACGAGCTTCCGAAACGTTTTCCTGAACCAGTTCGTCTTCGTAGTTGTCAACGTTGTCAGCAATAATCTTTTCGTAAAGAGCCTCTGATTCGTCTAATCTGTCAGACAAAAACAACAGCCACGCCTTTCGGACGAGAAACTCGATGTCGTCAGGCGAGTTCTTAAGACAGGAGTCAATCTTCTCAATCGCTTCATTGTACTGTTTGTTGAGAATCAGCGCGCCTGAGAGATAGTAATTGCAGCCGTTGACGCCCTTTTTCGTTGGGAACCATTTTTTAACGTTGTTAAACGCCTTGACGGCAGACGCGTATTGGTAATCCCGCATGAGGCACAGACCCCACGTCATGCCAATGTTTTGACCATTAAGCGAACCGGGGGGAAGAACCAGGTCATCGGATTCGTCTCCGCCGCCCGATATTAGTTGTGACGCTTTTGACAGCGCCGATTCAAGGGCGTTTTTACGTTTGGGCGTCATCTGAGGAACAACGCCTTTCGACATCGCATATTCTACAAACGGACGAATCTCTGTAATTTGGACGCTTTCCGGCTTGGCGTCGGAAGATTCGTCGTCTGGCGACGTTGCCTTATTGGGAGCGGAAAAACGCTGATATGCAACCATAAGCGCCATGCTGACTGCGCCGGCATGGAATACAGACCAGCCCTTTTCAATATGATATCCGTTATCGGCGGCGTCTGCGAGAATTTTATTTTGAGCGTCTGCAGCTGCGGCGACAAAAGCCTGACGGTTTTTATCGTCTTCGAGGAATTTTGACGTCGTTCCCGAAATTGAACCGATACTGCCGTTAACCTTGAACAGACGAGCAATCGTATCGAAGGCGTCTGAAAAACGCCCTGTTTCCAGCTGATACTGAATCGTCTTGTTGAGCATAGCGTTATTGGGCTTGACGTTATAGTAACGCTTGAGCAGTTTAATCGCCTCGTCTTTTTTGTCCTTTTTTGCCAGCGAGTCGCAATAATACTCCCAAACGTCGTTGTCAAAACTGGTAAGAAGCTTCTTCGACTGCGAAGGCGACGCCATTTTCTTTTGAATCGTCTGAACTTTCTGATTGATTCTGTCGACAAGCGTTTTAGGCGACTGGTCGACGAATTCCGGCTGATGCGTTTTTTCAGCCAGTTCCTCCAGAAGAAACATCGGCTCTTGCCCTTCGCCGGACAAGTCTCCCTTTAGCGCTTCAACCAGGTAATTTTTCGCTGCGTCAAAATCATTTTTCGCCAACGCGATTCGAGCTTTATGGTACGCCAAAACAGGCGCGTTTCTGTTGAGCTTGTCCGCCATTTCGAAGAACAGTTCCGCTCTTTCAAAGCGGTTGTCCATCAAAAAAGCGTCCGCCGCTAATCGGAGCGTATCCGCCTTTTCAATTTCCAAAGCGTCAATCAGACGGGGAGGAAGCCCAAACTCTTTTGGGTCTTTGGCGGCTCGATAGACGAACTCAAAACAATCCGACGCCTGAGCGTAATCCTCCGCCAAATAGGCGCACCGGGCGGTTTCGTAATTGAGAACAACCGCTTGCGGATCAAATCGCGAACCGAGTTTTTCCAGCATCGATTTGTAGAGTTTATACGCCTCTTCCACTTCTTCAATGCGAACGAGTCCGGAAGCCAGCTGACGCAGCAGCATCGGGTCGATTCCGCCGACAGGCTGCTTCTGATAATACATTTCGTCAATGTATCGAGCCGCCAAATCGTACTGTTCTCGAAGACACGCCATTTCAACAATTCGAATGGACGTTGTCGTATTCGGGTCAAGACGCGCCGCGCGCTGATAATTTTTTAACGCCTGAGCTTCCAGCAAACGTTTTTGATAGGACGAATATTTGATTCGTTGAGAATTTTTTGATTCGTTTGGAAAATCGTCTCCGTAAAACTTTTTATGAACTTCGCTTCGCCGTTCCAAATCTCGGGCGGCGGAAAAGAGAATTCGCGCTTGCGCCTTGTCCTGTTCCTGGGGAGAAAGAGTGCGTACGCGAGACATCGGTTTGACGGGGTCGTCCCATGGAAAAATGCCGGGCAAGACTAACGGTTCGGCGTTGTTGGACAGAGCAGGAGCGGTTTCCTGATTTGAATCCTGAGAGAAAAGAGCGCATGACGACGTTATCCAAAGGAACAATACTATTCCTGGAAACAGACGCGCTATGCGAACCAGCTTTATATACAGTAAATGGAATTTCATTTATTTATCGTAAATCGCTTGACAGGTTGAAATCAGCAACAACGCATTTGCCGATTTCAACCTTAAGCAAAGTTTAAACTATTTTGACTTTTTTGTTGTTTTGGCAGCCGGAGCCTTGGACGTTTCCGCCTTTTTAGCCGCGGGTTTCTTTGCCGGAGCGGGACTGGATTTCGCGGACTTGGCATCGGTCTTGGGTTTCGCGCACTTGGCAGGAGCGGACTTGGCAACAGTTGACTTCGCAGCAGCCGTTTTCTTTTCCGTCGTTTTAGCTGGAGCGGACTTCTTTTCAGGAGTCGTCTTCTTTACAGCGGCAGGCTTCTTTTCAGCAGCCGGCTTTTTCGCAGCAGCAGTTTTCTTCTCAGCGGTTGTCTTTTTGACAGCAGCGGGCTTTTTCTCGACAGCAGGCTTCTTTTCAGCGGTTGTCTTTTTAGCCGCAGCTGGTTTCTTTTCAGCTGGCTTCTTCTCAGAAGCGGATTTCTTTTCTGCCGCCGCAGGTTTCTTTTCCGTTGTTTTCTTAACAGCAGGCTTCTTTTCCGCAACCGGCTTCTTCTCAGCAGCGGGCTTCTTCTCGGCGGCGGGCTTTTTTTCGGTTACCGGCTTATTCTCGGCTGTCGGCTTTTTC
>JAZUMX010000280.1:0-3521 GCA_045603865.1 Thermoguttaceae bacterium | reverse complement strand
GTCGGCGAATATTTAGGGCGCCCCGACCTGGCGACCGCGGTCTGGTTCTTTCAGGCGCACGTCCGCGACGAGTTCTCCCCGGAAATGACCGCCCGAATCGCTCGCTATTCCGACGTTACAACTCAGCAGTTCCAAAACGGGGCGATTGATCCGCAATGGCTTCAAAAAGCGATGGACGCTGCGGGACAGGAGCTTTTCCCCCTCATGTACGAGGCGTCCAAGTACATCGCCGGCGGGTCGCGCCATCGACAGATTCAGATTTATATCGACGCCGTCTCCGGTAAACTGAGCGTCGAACAGATTCAGGCGCAAATCGAGAAGTCGAGAAACCAGAACTACGTCCGCGCGCTGGGCGTCGCGCCGGTTCAGTCGGGTAAAAAGAAAGCGCCGGAATCGTTTGATCAAATGACGTCCAAACAAAAAGCCGACGTCCTGAGCCGCTATCAATTCCTTCAAACGTTTTTGAAACAGTCGAAGCAGTTCGGCGCTCAAAAGCGCGCCTCGGAAAGCGCCGCCGTTGAAACCGCAGTCGAAAACCTCGCGCGGCTGGCGGGCTGCGACGAATCCGACCGATTCGTCTGGCGCATGGAAAACGCTCAGCTCGACGCCGTTCGTCAGACGTTTCAACCGCAAGACGTCGCTGACGGCGTAACGGTTCGAATTCACGTCTGCGACGCCGGCAAGCCGGAACTGAAATGGGAAGGACTGCCGTCTGGAAAACGAACGCCGCCTGCTTCCATGAAAAGCGCGCCGGTTGTCAAGCAGCTTCAGGAAATCGTCAAGACGCTGTCGGATCAGCAGTCCCGCATTAAACAGACGCTCGAGCAAGCCATGATTCGCGCCTCGGCGTTCTCCGTTGACGAACTCGCCGGGCTGAGCGCCAACCCGGTTTTCGCACCGATTGTCAACCGACTGATTTGGATTGACGAGTCTAACGTCCCGGGTTTCCCGTCAGAGTTTGCCGCGTCGAGCGGAACGGTTCGAATCGCGCACCCGCTTGACCTGCTGCAGTCCGGTCGCTGGACGGAGTTCCAAAAGAAAATCTGCGAAGAGCAAATCGTTCAGCCGTTCAAACAGGCGTTTCGGGAACTCTACGTTCTCGACAAAGACGAAAAGCTGGACGGAGTCCGTTCGCGTCGATACGAGGGCTATCAGTTCATGGCGAAAAAGGGCGCGGGCGTTATGAAAAACCGCGGCTGGACTATCGACTACTACGACGGTCTGATTAAACGATACCGGCGCGAGGGGCTTGTCGCGATGGTAAACTCGGATTGCTGCTGGTTCACCCCCGCCGATATCGAACCGCCGGTTCTGGAAACGATTGAGTTCTGTACCGAGTCCGGGCGTCCCGTCCGGCTGGAAGACGTCCCGCCGCGTCTGTTTTCCGAAACCATGCGCGACGTCGACCTGCTTGTTTCCGTCGCTCACGCCAGCGGCGTCGACCCGGAAGCCAGCCATTCCACGGTGGAAATGCGCTCGCAAATCCTCGCCCAGCTCATTCCGATTCTCCGCTTGGACAACGTCCGAATCGAGAAATCGCACGCCTTTATCCACGGCTCGAAAGGGGACTACTCCGTCCACCTGGGCAGCGGCGTCTGCCATCAAAGCGCCGCCGGGATGCTGGACATCGTCGCCGTCCATTCCCAAACCCGCGGGCGCATGTTCCTCCCGTTCGCCGACGACGACCCCAAAACCGCCGAGATACTTTCCAAAATCCTGCTCTTAGCGAGGAAATAGGGGAAAGTTCCCGGAAAACCTCACGCGGAGACGCGGAGGAGCGGAGGATATTCGCAAAGTTTTAAAAACCAGACGCTTTAGCGTCTGCTAGAACCGCGTAGCGGTTCAATAATTCTAGCCGTGGGTTTTAACCCACGGAACAAAGAAAACGACAGTATGAATATCGTCAAATAACCTTTTCCCTCTGTCCTCCTGAAAGGAGGGCGGGAGGAAAAGGAACTGAAACGCTTAGGCAAGCCGGGGCGCGTAGAACCGCCCGGAAAAGCTCACGCATAGTTCGCGAAGTCCGCAAAGTTTTAAATGGAGCATTCGCCGACAGGCGAAAAAGACAACAGGGCGGCGATTTCCGCGCCGTTCTTGCTGCGCTATACACAACGTTCAGTCTATTTATTTAAAAAACGTTGAAAAATTGTACCTGTTTGCGGTTTCTCTATTGCAACAACATTATTTTAATTTATAATAACAGTACAGTAATAACATTTAGCGCATGGCATTTACAAAATGTCATGCGGATAAGAGTCATGAATTTAACCTCGACTTTCCAAACTATATAATTACAATTATCATGAGCCTCGACAATAACTCAATCAACGCTGAAGAAAGCAACATCGAAGAAAACAACAATATCGAGAACGCCATCGCTGAGGAAGTCAACGATATCGAGAACAGCGGTTCCGGAGAGAGCAACAGTTCCGAGGAAAGCATTCAGAATGTTCATTTCGAAGAAATCGCTCACAAATGCGAATCCGAGAAACGTAATACGTCTATCGCGGCAGCTGCTGTGGGTGTATACAACTATCTGATTTTTCTGGCCCTCGGCGTTCCGTATTTTATATTAAGTTTTTTTGCAGGCGCTTCGGAAGGCGTTAACTTACTGATTAATCTCTCGTTATTATTTTTAGTTCTCTTTGGATCGTATTTCATATACAAATCCATGGTCGCTTTCTATCAGATTTCCAAATCAGTCGTTCCGGAAGGAAAAATAATTATCATTAGTTCCTGGGTTGCATTTTTTCTATATATCGGAATTGATATTTTGGCATCACTTATCCTTGGAAACATACCAGTTAATACAAAAGCTCCTGAAGGACTGCCGTTAACGATTCAAACTGTTGGCGCTATCTGTGCAGTTTGTCTTTCAACTTATAGTTTTTATTCTTTCGCCTTGTTCATTTATCGGTTAGCGGCTTATTATCTCCCCAAAAAGCCGTCTGGCATTATTGCCGCGATTCTCTTCATCTGTTTTTATTACATAGCCATGATGATATACGTAAACAAACTGTATCAATACTTTGCCGAGCAATCGGATTATAAAGAATACAAAAATAAATTCGCTCAAAAATCGCAAGAGCCTTCGATTTCGTAAGCTAATTTCAGACGCTTCACAATCCCTCAAAATGACAATTTAAGGGGAGTGAAATCTCCCCTTATTTGCTGAAAAAAAGAGTAGTACAGTTACTTTAGGTTCCTTAATCGCAGCGCGTTGAGGACGACGCAGATGCTCGACAGGCTCATGGCGGCGGCTCCGATCATGGGGGAGAGCGTCCAGCCGAAGACCGGGTAGAACAGCCCCATGGCAATCGGGATTCCAATAATATTATAGAAGAACGCCCAGAACAGGTTCTGCTTGATGTTGACGACGCCCGCCCGGCTGATTCGCAGCGCTTCCGGAACACAGCACACGTCCGGACGCTGCAAGATGACGTCGGCGGATTCCACCGCAATGTTCGCGCCGGTCCCCAGAGCAACGCCAACGTCCGCCTGAACCAACGCGACCGCGTCGT
>JAZUMX010000279.1:0-2838 GCA_045603865.1 Thermoguttaceae bacterium | reverse complement strand
CAAAGACTCGTGCACACTGCTTTCCTACACCGGATCGCAGCGCGGCGGCCGCCCGATTTTCCAATTCCTGCCTCAGCGCGTGAAGAACGTTGAAATTCAGGACGGGAACCCCTACGACGCGGTCGTTACAGACAACTTCATTCTCCTTTCCGCCCCGGACAAATGCCGCGACGGCGAACCGGTTCAGATTCGCTTTGTTGCTGAATAACGTTCAAAACGAATACCGATAGAAACAGAAAAGCGTCCCTTTCCGGGGACGCTTTTTCTTTAACCGTTGCGGCGGTCGGCGTGTGGGGCGACGCTACGCGCCGGTTCTTCTACGATTATCATTGATTGCTCTTGTAACTGTTCCGAAAATTATCGGTCGTAACGCTTGAAATTCCCGTTCAAGTCGAACTCGATTTCGATTCCGTCGGCAAGTTTAACCTCAATTTCTTTGTCTCTGAAGTCGCGGTCAATTTCCACGACTTTGACGCCAGCGTGTTTTTCGTTCAGGTAGTTCTGAATTGCCTTGGGAGCAAAGGCGACAGAAATGCCGTTTCCCTTGACGCTGTCCCATTCGCCGTTGCGGTCGAACTCGACCTTTACGCCGGAGGTAAAGAAGACGTTGTAGTCGCTGTCGTCCTGTTCCTGTGTGACAGATGCAACGTCGGCATTTGAATAGTTGTCCGTAATGAACGTCTGGGCTTTCTGCGGAAGCTGTCCGAATTCAATTGCAGTTCCACGAGCGGCCATTGCAATACCGCACAACGCAGCCATCGAGAGCGCCAATACCAAGAAATGTTTCATGATTTTCTCCTTAAATAATGAAGCGAGTTGATAAAATGCTCATTCAATAACTTTGCGCCTGAGCAAATAAAGCGCTGATCAGAATACGACTCTTTGTGTGATATATGTTAAGCGCTAAACAATCTTTATCAAAAATCCGTTTTCTGTTATTTGATACACCTGCCGCAATGAAAAGGTTACGCCATTTTTGAAATTTTGTAAAAAAATTTTTAACCCCTTTTATTGCTGTTTGCATTATGATAAGACGGCTTATCTTGTTAAAATAACAAATTGAAGCTTAAACGCCTTATCGTTGACGCGTTTTCAATATATGTGACGCAATTGGAAATAACATTCTTTTCGGGAAGATGCAATTTGCAATCTGTTACATAGTTTGAAACCGTCGTTTACTGATTCTTTGACGTCGTGAAAATTATCAGCAACTATAATTAACATGAACATTACCCCCTCTTGTAATTATTGTGGAATAGACTATACTTAACGGTGGATTGAATCCATTGTTATTATAGCCAGTTAGTCAAACTCTGGTTGTAAACGCTCTTGGTCGTTTACAACAGAAATTTCATTAAGTCAGGATATCGATATGGAAACAAAATCGAATAAGCGGTTATACTGGGGATTAATTATCGCGGCTGGAATTGTACTATGCTTATTCTCGTTGTGCGTTTCGTTGAAATTGATTGCTCCGTTTAGCATTCAGACGCCTATAAACGAAGATATTAAATGTTCATTCAGACTTGAAAGCGACCGAGAAACTCGCTCATTTGTAATACCCAAAGATTCCGAACTGTTCAACGACATTGTCGAATGGAAATCAACCAAAAGGTGGTATTACATTTCAGTCATTTCTTATTATCCGTGGATGGAACTTTATTCCGGACAGGATACAGATGACTGGTTGAGCATTAATATTTGGACAGATCAAATCATCGTGAACTCGAAAATGGGTCAGTACGTATCCTGCTTTTTTACTGACGAAGACCGCGCCATTCGTAAACGAATTGAAGACTATTATTATTCTCTTCCAAAGAAAGAACCGGAACCCGACGAGCCGGTTGGAGAATAAAGGGGAGCGGACAGAAAAGAAAAAAATATTTCTTTTGCGGACTTCGTCCGCGACCCGGGAAGGTTTTCGACTTACGCATTGCGTTTTTCACCCTTCAAACAAAGCGTAACTTCGCTCGTTTCACTCGCTGCGTTACCGCCTTCCATTAACCAATCGGTGAAAATCCGTTTAATCCGTCAAATCCGTGAACGGACTGACCTGCACACATCCCCAAAATTTTCCCGAAATTCCCGCCTGTCCTCTTGTATAAACCGTCTTTGTTGTTATAATTAATATTGTTCATTACCAATAAATGAGTAACGAGCGGCGTCTCGCAACTCGCAACTCGCAACTTAATATACCCTATATGGTTATTCCTTATTATTGCGAAGATTATCCAGAGGTTTGGGACGAATTCAATTCGTTTTGGGACGATGCGCCGTCAGTAGACAAGTCGAGCGATTCGGAACCCGCGTCAACGTCGGACGCCAGTTCCAATTCCCCCGCCTCTGTTCCCTCACCTTTAACCGCGGACGTCAATCCGTCCGAAAAACTGCCATGAAAAAAGTTTTATTCATCGCTTTGAGCGCGATTTTCACGCTTTGCGGCGCTGTCAGCGCTCAGGAATCCGAAAAACCGGTTTACGCGATTTGCGTCAGCAATTCAACGCTTGCCGACTCCGACTGGAGCGCGGCGGTTGACGCTCTGAAGAAAAAGCACAGCGAAAAGTTCGACGTCCAGGTCGTTACGTGGGAAGAAATGCCCATCAAGAGCCTGCTGGAACTGCAGAAACTCCAGCCGACGTACATCTGCTTTGTCGCCAAGTACGAAGAAGCCAACCAGATTTTCGTTCAGTTCTGTCACATCACCGCCCGAAACCTCGATCCTGACCCGTACACGGACGCCATTTGGGCGATTCTGACCGGGTACGACGTCAACGACGTCAATCGAATCATTGCGGCGCCGGATATGAAAGTCGACACCTGCTGCGCTGGGTTCGGCGT
>JAZUMX010000278.1:0-1524 GCA_045603865.1 Thermoguttaceae bacterium | reverse complement strand
ACTTAGAAAAGATGAATTGGAGACGACTTGCTTACAGTGCAACGAACGTTCCGCCTTATGTATATTAAAGCCCTTGAGAAGAAATTCCCAAGGGCTTCTTTTATTCTCGGGAACTTGCGCTCCCTGCTTGCATTGAATTTTGATTCATATATAATTGATTAACAGATATAAACGATTTTCCCAACTTCACAGTTACAGGAAATATAATTGCTCAACTCTCGTTAGTCGGGGAACGTTTTCCGAAAATTGTAAATTCGTCCGGATTGCATTATTATGTTTTTTGAATTCCCATGGGCGTTGACCGCCCTTATCGCTCTGCCGACTGTAGTAGCGCTTTACCTTTTGAGGAACAGGTCGAAAAAGCAGATTGTCTCCGCGTTGTTTCTCTGGGCAACTCCAAACCAGTCGTCAAGTCAGGGTCAGCGATTTCAGAAAGTTCAATCCGGCTGGCTTCTGTTATTGGAACTGCTTATTTTAACGTTTCTGGCCCTCGCGGCGGCGGACGTACACGTTCGATGGCTGCGTCAGGACGCGCCAACCGTTTTGATTCTCGACGATTCCTGGTCTATGCAGACGTCCAAACAACAGGCGATTGAAAAGATTCAAAATTGGGTTTCTCAAAAGAGAATTGTTTTTCCTGTTCAGGTCGTTCGCGTTGGAAAGACCGCGTCGCCAGACGGCGAACCGTGCAGCTATCAGGCAGATTTGGCGGATCGACTGAATCAATGGTCAAACGACGGAATGAATGCGCCCGAATGCGACAATTCCACTCTGAAAGAAACGATTGAACGCTTCTGCTCGTCTGGAAAACCCGTTCATGCGGTTGTTATTACAGATCACCCCCGTCCGGATCTGGCTCAGGACGGAAAAGTTACGGTGTTGTCTGTTGGAAAAGCCGATTCCAACCTGGCTTTTACATCCGCAAGCCGGTTCCCGTCAGCCGTTGACGGTCTGGACGTTGTAATTGTCGAAATCGCCAATCTGTCAATTCAAAAACAGACGGTAAAATGTCAGCTAAACGTTGAATCTCAGTCTTCCCAAACGCTTGATCCGGTCGAGATTCCTGTGGGAGAATCGGTCGAAATAAAAACGTCCGTTCCTTCTGATAAAACCGCAGCTCTCGAACTGCCGAAAGACGTTCTCGAAATTGACAACCGGGTTATCCTCTCTCCCCTGCCCCGTCAACTTGTTCGCGTTCGTCTTGACGTTTCCAATCCGGTTTTGGCGCCGGCGGTTAAAAAAGCGGTGGACCTGGCTCAAGACGGTCAACGAAAAGTTGAGATTGTTTCCTCCAACGAAGATCTGCTTGTAACAGACAACGCAACGTCGAGTTCAGGCGCGCTCGTCAATCAGTTGCAATTTGACGTTCCTTCAGCTCCGCTGGATAAAATCGATCCCACAATTTATAAAGGTCCGTACATTGCCAATTCCTCTAGCAGCTTGATGACCGGTACGGATTTTTCAGGCGTGTTGTGGGGAGTGGAAAAATCGGACTGGCGAGTAGAAAACACGGAATCCTCATTG
>JAZUMX010000277.1:0-4276 GCA_045603865.1 Thermoguttaceae bacterium | reverse complement strand
AAGTCCGCAAAATGAAAAATTCGCTTCGGCGGGCGACACGCCCGCGAACCGGGCTGAACAAATGTTTTCTTTGATACCGGCAATGTAGCCCGAGGACGGGCTACATCCAGAGGAGGTTTTCCGCTTCGTCGTTTTGGTATGCACACATCGAACGTTTCGTTCGCCTGACGGCGAATGCGTAATTCCGTTCGCTAAAGCGAACTCCATTACCGCCTTCCAACCAATTCCCCCCTCTATTTCCCCTATTTTCTCAAAACTTTTCACTTTTTTTCAAAAATTTTCCCATTTAGCGCTCGTCAATTTCAAAAATGAGTGTATAATAATTATTAATGTAAAAAAGCGATATTATATTTTGCGCCCGGGCGTTCCGTCGCAAAAGTCGTTTAAATAACGTTTACCTGTTTTACCAATCGAAGGAGTAAAATAATGGCTAAATCTCAAGATTGCTCATTTCTCCCCCCCCCCGCATTTTAACACGCAGTGTTTTACAGTTGACAATTTTAATAGTTGTCGCTCTTTTTGGCGTTCTCGCCATTTCTCAATCGGCGATTGCAGATCTCTTGTTTTTTGAAAATTTCCAGATTCCCGGCAAGGACAATGAAAACTTCAACGTTGTTGGTTATGGAGCTGGCTTTGGTTTTTCAGGAACGTGGTCATCTAGTAACGCCAAAATGATGGTTATGACGAAAAGCGACACAGAACGTACATTAGCAAATAATATTCCCATCAAAAACGCTAAAACGCCTTCCGGGAAATATTATTTTTTGGAAAATACCAATAATAACTGGACAACTTATTCTGCCACTCGTAATCTGTCAAACGGTATTGATTTTTCACAGCCTGGGGAATACTATCTTTGCTTTAATTCGGTTGAATTTTCAGGCAGTGGTAAAAAAGCTGATACGCTTCAAACTGTTGGAATAGTCAGCAGTTCTACATCGGAGTTTATTGAAACAGGGATGCGATTTTCAGGTAAGGAATGTATCACGACTAACAATAATAATACATATGCTGAGAACATATTCTATGGCAATAAATATTACACGATACTTGAAAAAATAACTGTAACAGACGCCAGTGAAAACAACGTTGTTGTCAGCGTTAAAGCTTTCGAGAACAGCGGAAACGTTCCAGCCAATCTGTCGGAACTTGCAGGCATCACTTGGGACATTGAGCAAACTATAACAACGTCTGCTGTTTACGACCAGCTTAAAATTAGTATGCAATCTACACATTGGGGAGATATGAGTTCCATTCGATTGGGCACGTCTTACGGCGATGTAACCGGCTTTTTAGACGATCCGCAGGCGGGAACGTTTACGGGGCTGGCTCAGCGAAGCATTGGTCTGAACTTTACTGGACAAAATGCGTCCGGCGATTCCGAAAAAGCGCTGGCAACGTCTGATTTCGCTGGGGCGGACGGGTACGTTCAAGCGCTGTGGAATAACATTCGCGAAACGACGACTACGGGCGTTCCGTACTCCATGCTCGACTCGGTCGGCTCGATGGAATATTACAAAAATCAATCCGGTTATATGACAGTTGGATATACCAGCAATTCTCAAAGTTTGGACTCTTTGGCAGGAACGGACGCCAACAGCGCTTTGATGTCCGGGCACGCCAATGGGGCAACTCAAGTTACGTTGGGCGCTATTCCGTATGACTATTACGACGTTGTCGTCTACATGGGAGATAACGCTGATTCAACGGGTCAGTACTGGATTACGGATTCGGAAGGAAACAAGATTTCAGATACAATCTCCGTTGTGTCCGGCGCCTTTGACGGAACGTGGACGCAGGTTAAAAGTTCCGGCGACAGCGGCAATTACTACGTATTCCGCGGTTTAACGACGCCGTCCATGATTTTGAACTCGGCTGACGGACCGATCAACGCGGTTCAAATTGTCGGGCATAATTCGACCATGTATCTGGCTGACGGCGACTGGTCAAACGAACTGACAGTAGACGGCGTAGCGTATCAGGGCGTTCAATTTGATTCTCAAACCAGCGCTGACGCCAAAACCGCCAGCCATGCCGCGGGAATCGTTTTGAACGACAACGCGACATTCCAGGTTGGAAACGGGTATACGCTGACCCAATCTGCGCCGATTACAGGAACGGGTTCTGTTGACAAGACCGGCGAAGGTACGCTCGTTCTTTCCGGCGCCAATACGTATGACGGCGAAACAAACGTTTACGGCGGAACGCTTCAGCTTACCGGCGACGCGATTGAAAGCGCCACTGGAAGTTTTACCGTTGGAACTGGTGGAACGCTGGAATACAACGTTGCCCAAAACGACGAAAGAACGGCTACCTTTACTAATGCCGCATACGTTCTCGGCAACGGCGATATTCTTAAAACCGGAGAAGGAAGATTAAAGATTAATACAGATGAGTTAGATCAGGCGGCTTCGGATTTACATTTTACCGCTGATAATTTTGTCGTTGCTTCTGGTCGTCTGGACTTGGAAGGGTATATGTTAGGCAATATTGAAGTAGACGCGAATACGGTCTTTTCGCCCGGCAACTCCATTGGCGAGGCAACGTTCGGCGGCGGGTATGTTCTCAAAGACGGCGCGACGCTGTTGCTGGAAGTTGGAAAAGACGGCGACGATGTTCTGACGGACGTTCTGAATGTTACAGGCGACACAACGTTTGAAGACAGGTCAATTATTAAAATCGCGTTGGATTCCAGCTATGATAACGCCTTTGAAGACGGCGAACAGGTGGATATTCTGCTCCCGACTGGAATTAAAGGCGGCGACGGAAACGCGCTCAATCTGGATAATCTTGTTTTCCAGTCGAGCATGTTTGATCTGGTTGGGTACAATGCCGGTACAGGTTATTTGTCCGTTGTCTATTCAGCTCCGGCTACTGGCGTTCCTGAACCGTCGACGTGGGCGATGCTGTTACTCGGCGCCGCGGGGCTGCTGTACGTTCGGAAACGAAAAAATTGAAAGGCGGTAACGAAGCGAACGCAGTGAGCGTAGTTACGCTTAAATCGTAATAGAATAACGTTTAAGCGGGAGGAAACTTCCGCTTTTTTGTTTTGCGGACTTCGTCCGCGACCCGGAAAGGGTTTTCGGCTGCGTCGATTTGGTATGCGCAATTCAAACTTTTGGTTCGCCTTCGGCGAACTGCGTAATTCCGCTCCCGATGGTCGCTTCATTACCGCCTTCCATTTTTCCGTGGGTTTCACCCACGGCTAGAAATATTGAACCGCTACGCGGTTCTAGCTGAACGCTTCGCGTCCGTTTTTAAAACTTTGCGCTCTTTGCGTTCTTTGCGGCTAAATTCAAAAACTTTAGCAAGGGACCCTGTTGCAATTCGTTCTTTAACATCTTATAATAAGAATCAATAAAGCGTTAAAAAACATTTCTATTTACTTCATCACAAAAGAACACCCCATGAAACATTTAACGAATTTCCTTGCAGCAATCGTCGCTGTCGCAGCGTTGGCGTCTTCCGTTCCGGCGGAAGAATGTCCCTTGTTTCCCGTTCCGAAACAGTGGACGGATTTGAACTCTCAATGGACGTTAGAAAAAACGGTGATTGTCGTTTCGTTAGACGGCTTGTCTGAACGAGAGAAAACGTCGGCACAGTTCGCCGCCCAGCGGTTGCAGACGCACGTTAAAAACCGATTCAAGCAAACGCTCCCGATTCTGACAGACCTGCAGGCGGCAACGGAATATAAAACGGTTCTTCGTCTGTCCGTTCAGCCCAAAGAGAACGGCAAGTTCAACGGGTTTGCAATCTCCTTTACCGAGGCGGACGGCGTCAATACCGCAGCGGTTGTTGGGAACGACGCCAACGGTTTAATCTACGGCGCGGACGTCCTGTTTGACCTGATGTCAAAAGGAGCCGACGGCGCGATTGTCCTGAAAAAAGTTCAGGTCGAAGATTGGCCCAGCATCCCGTATCGCGGTCGCCCGCATTTTGTTCTCATGGAAAACTTGGTTCCCGGCGCGTTGGACGCCTATACATGGGCAAGAATAAACTATATTGACGTCCGAGACAACCCGACGTACAAGGTCAACGACGTGTATCCCAACCGCGCCGCCCCGATGGGGTTCATGCCGGGCGTTGCGATTGACAACCAGAACGTCAGCATGGCAATTCGAGAAGGTCATCGACGGGGAATGTTCGTTTACGGTTGCGTCGCGGCGGCGACAACCAAAAAAGCCGGCGGGATTATCGCCGGGTTCGACAAGATTTCAGAAAACGGATTCTACGACGAAGTCAACAAAACCTTTGAACAGCTTATCGACCTGGGTTG
>JAZUMX010000276.1:0-3933 GCA_045603865.1 Thermoguttaceae bacterium | reverse complement strand
TCACAGAACGACATGGCTACGATCCGACTTAAACTGGGCGTTATTCCCATTTCCCGCGGAATTATCAAAAACGAACTGAAAAAGTATTTCGATAGCGCCAATATTCCCTGCGAGATTCAAACTACTGACAAAGGCGAAATCGAGCTGGTTATGGACTGGCGCGACATCGACTCGGTTAACGACTGGAAAACCGACCCGCTGATCTATCATAGCCGCAAAGTTACTTTGACGGACGTCAAAATCCTTCCGGGAGAACTGAAAATATCCGGCACGGCAAAAAAGGTTGTTGTGGAAGAAGACTGACAGGAGAATTTTGAATATGTTCGGACATTCCATCAAAGACTGGATCCTGGCGATTCGACCGTGGTCGTTCCCAGCATCTTTAACTCCGGTTGTCGCGACGCTGGGGCTGCTGTTCTGGCGCAATAGCGTCGATTCAATGGACTGCAACTGGGTCAACGGCTTTTTAGCGGCGTTGGGAATGGTTATCTTTCAGGCGTCCGCCAACTTGATCAGCGACTACTTCGACTTTCAGCGCGGCGTCGACCGGGAAGACACGTTCGGGTCGCCCAATTTGACTCACGGGCTGTTTACCCCGCGGGAAATCCTGTTTTACGGAGCGTTTGTTCTGGCGCTGGGCGCCGTCCTGGGGCTGTTCCTCGTCTGGCGAACCGACGTGAGGCTGTTCTATTTTGGCGCCTGCGGAATCGTGTTTGTGCTCCTGTATCCGTTTTTCAAGTTTCGCGCGCTGGGCGACGCTGTTATTTTCGTTTCCTTTTCCATCCTGCCGATTTTGGGAACGACGTTTGTTGTAACAGGCGCGATTGACACGAAAAATCTGGTTCTGGCTATCCCGATTGGTCTGATAACCGTTGCGATTCTCCACGCCAACAACTGGCGCGACATCCGCACCGACGCCCGGGCGCGAATTAAAACGTTCAGCATGCTCATCGGGTCGCCTGCGTCCGCGTTTTTATACGTCTTTGAACTCCTGTTCCCCTTTATTTGGCTCGGCGCCGCCGCGATTGTGTTCCATGGAATCCCCGTCTGGTGCCTGCTGTCGCTGTTGGCGCTGCCGCTGGCGATTCGAGCTGTCAGGACGGCTGTTACACGAACCGACGACTGCGCCTCCATTTGCGACCTCGACGTCCAGACGGCGCAATTGCAGCTCGTCTTCGGCTTGACGCTCTCGACGTCGTTTCTGGTTGCCGCGTGGGTGTAGACAATTCGGAATGCGGAATGCGGAATGCGGAATTATGCAATCATCTCAATAATCAAATTATGAAAACTCGCTTATTGTTTCTGCTGTTGGTCGTTCAGGCGTTTTGGTTTTTCATGTTCAGCCCATGGACGGCGTCGCTGGTCAACTTCTGGATTGGGATAACGTTTGCCGCGGTTACGGTCTTAACGCTGACGACTTTTCTTTTTCCTGAATGGAGGCAGCAGCTTCCCCAAAAACCGTCCGGATGGATTGCCGGGATTGGAGTCGGCGCAGTCCTGGCGGCGGCTCTCTGGGGCGTGTTCTGGCTGGGAGATTATATTTCCGCCCGGATTCTTCCCTTTACTGTCAAGCAGGTTGACACCATTTATGAACTGGGAAACAACATCAACGCGCCGCTGGTCGGCTTGGCGCTGCTGTTTATCGTCGGTCCGGCGGAAGAGATATTCTGGCGCGGGACGTTCCAAAGAAAGCTGAGCGAATTCTGGGGGAAGAACTGGGGCTTTATCGGGATGCTGATCTGCTATTCGCTCATTCACATCTGGTCGTTCAACTTTATGCTTGTCATGGCAGCCGCCGTTGCAGGCGGGTTCCAGGGACTTGTTTACCGCCTGTTCCCTAAAAGCCTCTGGGCGTTAATCGTCTCCCACGCCCTGTGGGACGTCGCCGTCTTTCTTGTATTCCCGATATAAAAAAAGACGCCCTGATGGGCGTCTTTTAGTTGCGAGAAACGAGTTGCGAGTTGCGAGAATAACAAACGTTTTAAATCTCGCCACTCGCTACTCGCAACTCGTAACTCTTCTTATTTCCATGCTTCCATGTAGCGAGCCAGTTGGTGGAACGCTTCGTTCGGGTCGATGGGGCGCTGATAGGCGCGGAGTTTTTCCATCGCAATAAGGTCTTCGAATTTCGGGAAGACGAGATCCAGCTGACCGGAAACGGAAACCATGACGCCGTCAATGCCTTTTTCGACCAAAGCGCGGTAAGCGCCGGTTCCCAGCTGGCTGCCGAGAATGATGTCGAAAGCGGTCGGGCGATGGCAGCGGACTTCGTATCCGAACTGCAAGCCGGAGAACTTGATTTTCTTGCCAACGCGCTTGTTGACGATGTCCGCGACAATGCGTCCGAGACGTGACGAGAACTTGAGCTGGGAGACCGGGTAATGTCCGAAGGTGTCCGGCTTGAGGTTCTTGTATTCGTCTTCCGAAACGCAGCGTTTGAGTTCTTCCATGGGCAGGTATTCGCCGATGCCTTCCGCAACGCCCATCGTGCCGTAAGGCTTGCCTTCTTCCAGACGAGCGCAGACGGTGTCAGCCATGCGTTCGCACAGAGCCTGAATGTTGATAACCTTGCGTTTGAGAGCGTTTCCGTTGGCGTCTTTAATCGTTTCGCCGGTGGCGGTGTCGATCTGATCTTCTTCCATCCACCATTCCGGAACGATGTCTTCCAAACCAACGACCAGAGAGGCTCCGCCCGCGATGCAGGCGCCGTAAGAAAGCCACGCCGCCGCGCGTCCCATAAGCTGGGCAACGTAGTAGCAGTTGGTCGCTTTGGCGTCCGCCAGAAGGTTTCTCATCTGGGTAGCCAGCAGGTCAACCGCAGAGAAATATCCGAACGTGAAGTCGATGCCTTTGTAGTCGTTGTCGATCGTCTTGGGCAGGTGAACGACTTTGATTCGTTTGGCGTCTGCCGGGAGCGTGTCCTGATACAGCTTGAACTTCGCCGCGGTGGTAAGCGTATCGTCGCCGCCGATAGAAATCAGAGCGTCGATTCCCATGGACATAAGAGCCTTGTAAACGCGCTGCATCGGAGCGTTGGTTTCGGGATTGGTCAGGTCAGCGGGGGTCTTCATGAGTTTGCCCGGGTTGACGCGCGCGGATCCGATAATGATTCCGCCTTCGGAACGGCAGCCTTCGAGGTCTTTGTAGTTCAGCTTGAGGTAATCTTTGCCTTCGACCAAAACGTCGCCGTCATTGTAGTCTGCCAGGCTGGTGTATCCGTTTTTCATGCCGTAAACTTCAATGCCGGCGCGAGAGAAACAAATCGCGGCAGAACAAATTACCGCGTTCGCCGCCGGAGCGGGACCGCCGGAAAACAGCATTGCAACCTTTTTAATGTTCGTCTGAGGAACGACGGGGGTATTCAAAGACATCTGATTATCTCCAAAAAATAAAGTTACTAAATATAATATAGTCTGAAACGTTCAGACTAAAATCCGAATTGCTGTATTTTACCCTTTTACCCGGACTCGTGAAGGGGGGGCGAGAGGGGAATTAGCAATTATCAATTATCAATTAGCAATTGACGCAAAGCGCCGCGCAAAAGTTGCGAGTTGCGAGTTGCGAGAAACGCAAGCGACCAACGGGAGCGATTATAATACGTCTCGCGCGGTAGCGCGGGTTGGGAGCGGCGCCTCGCCGCCCCCTATTGCAATTCGGTGGGGATTGAGGTACGATAGGAGATATGGATTTGTGTATATCAGGTTGATTTTTCCCTTTGAATTATTATGACGTCAACAAAAACCCGCTCAAAGACCGGTTCCAGACTTCGCGTCTGGAGCAGTCGAATTGTTTTGTTTGTTATTGCTCTGATAACCCTGAACGCGATGCTGGTTGGGGCGACGCCGCACGGGCGAGAGAATGAGGTTATGTATCCGAAAAAGCCTGTTTTGGCGCTACCCATGTCCACTCAGGAACCGACCTTGTCGGGGGCGA
>JAZUMX010000275.1:0-1624 GCA_045603865.1 Thermoguttaceae bacterium | reverse complement strand
TACCCGCACTCCGGCGAGCTGGAAGAGTACCGGGACGGCTGCGTCGTGACGCGGATCGACGGACGCGACAATCACATCGAGTTCAGAAACGGTCTGAAACTCTACGCTGGTGAAACGTCCGGAAACGTCAGCGAAGAACAGTTCCGGCGGCTCCAGACCCGCGAAACGATCCTCTCGCACATCGAACGTGAACGGCAGCTTTTCCGCAAGGGGATCAAGGTCCTTTCGCTCTTTTTCATCGATGAAGTCGCCAAATACAGACAGTACGATGAGGCTGGACAGGCCGTTAACGGTCTCTACGCGCAAATGTTCGAAGAGGAATACGCGGACATTCTCAGGGAATTTCAGCTCCAATTCGGCGAAGAATCTTACGCGCGGTACCTGGAACAGATCGAAGCGTCACAGACCCACGCAGGATACTTTTCCATCGATAAAGGGAAGATGATCGACTGCAAAAGGCTCAACAAAAAAGAGCGGACCTCAAACGACGCAAAAGACTACGAGCTGATCATGAAGAACAAAGAGCTTCTTCTGAACCGCGATCCGAAAAAGTCGCCCGTGAGGTTCATTTTCTCGCATTCCGCCCTGCGCGAAGGCTGGGACAATCCGAACGTTTTTCAGATATGCACGCTGAAACAAAGCAGCAGCGAAGTTCGTAAACGTCAGGAAGTGGGCCGCGGTCTGCGTCTGTGCGTGGACCAGCAGGGGGTTCGCATGGATACTTCCGTCCTCGGAGAAGATATTCACGACGTCAACGTCCTGACCGTCATCGCCAGCGAAAGTTACGATTCCTTCGCCAAAGGACTCCAGAACGAACTGGCTGAAGCAGTCGGAAACCGTCCGATCGCCGTGACGCCGGAACTGTTCAAGGGCAAGATCCTCGTCGATTCCAATGGGAACGAACAGGTCGCAGATGAAAAACTGGCGAACCGCATTTTTAATAATCTGATTCGGAACAATTACATTGACGATGACGGCAAACTGACCGACCGGTTCTACGAAGACAAAAAGAACGGCACGCTCGTTTTCAGCGATCAAACCGCGGAATTCAAAGATTCGATCCTCAAAATCATCGACACGATTTACGATTCCCGTAAATTGACGCCTGAAAACGCTCGTCGCAAAAACGTGGAGCAGAAGGTGGACATGAACAAGCTGGCGATGCCGGAATTCAAGTCGCTTTGGGAAAAAATCAACACCAAATCGGTTTACGTCGTTGATTTCGATTCAGACGAGCTGATCCGCAAGTCCATCGCGGCACTGGATCGGGAACTGCGCGTCTCGCGGATCTATTTCAATGTGGAAACGGGCGAAATGAAGGAGATCCGCTCGAAAGACGCGCTGCTGGCTGGGACCGCGTTTTCAAAATCGCAGGGCGACACTCGAAAAACGCAGCTCCGCACGAATCGCGGCGTAAAATACGACCTGCACGACAAACTAGTGCAGGCAACCGGCCTGACGCGAAAAGCCGTCGCACAGATCCTGACCGGAATCAAGCCGGAAACATTCGGAATGTTCCATGAAAATCCGGAGGAATTCATTCAAAAAACTACGCACCTGATCAACAGCGAAAAAGCGACCGTCATCGTCAACCACATTACGTACCACGTCCTCGATGAGAAAT
>JAZUMX010000274.1:0-4133 GCA_045603865.1 Thermoguttaceae bacterium | reverse complement strand
GTCGAAACTCGCGGGACGAAAGGAATTCGCCTGTCGATGAAAAATTTCCGTTCGCAGGACGCGATAGATTCCTATCCGCTATACATGGCGTTCTTTTTGACGGACAGCAAACGTTAACGGGAACGAGAATTCCCTGCTCTCTGTCCCCTGCTCTGCCCCCCTATTCCCATCAATCCTGTTTTGTGTTACAATAGTAACAGTATTGATGTTCAGTTTGTATCACAATATATACTTACCCAGTCTGTCCCATGACATACAATAATCCAGATAAAAACGTTCCTGACGAATGGCTCGCTGACGATGGCGAAAACCTCTCTTTGACAGATGTAGAAGAAATATTTAGCGAAGAATCAATTGAACGCTTCGAGCAGATGTTCCAAACGGGGAGTTTCGACTTTGAATATCGTTCAGATTCGTACTATGACGGCGGTAACGTTTTGCATTACGCCGCGATGAAAGGCGATCTTAAACGCGTTAAGCAGCTTCTGGAATGCGGAGCAAATATTAAAGTCAAAGACAAATGGGGAAGGAATGTCTTGAACTATGCCGCCCTGAGCGGGAATTTGAAACTGGTTCAATGGTTAGTTTCACAGGGATTAGACGTCAATACAACAAGAACAATCAATAATTCAGGGTACAAGAATTTTATTAATCCAATCTCGGGTTTATTAGACATTCGTACAACAAAAGGAATTGTTAATTCCGTCTTGTACGATGCGGTTAAAAGCGGCTCTCTCGATCTGGTTTCATGGCTCATCGAACAAGGTTTAGACGTCAATGCAATAGTCAATGGAGAGACAGTTTTGCATAAATCAATTGTTCTTGAAAATTTTGCGATGATTCAATGTCTTGTTGCACATGGAGCAGATGTCAACAAGGAAAACTGCAGCGGAGAAACGCCGTTACATTACGCCGCACAAAAAGGCGATTTAGAACTGGTTCAGTGGCTTATTGCACACGGCGCTGACGTCTACGCAACAGATAACGATGGGCAAACCGCCTTGCACTGCGCTGTTCAAAGTGAGAATAAGGATTTAGTTCAATGGCTGATTAAAAAGGGTGTAAACAGTAACATTATTGATAATGAGAAAAATGTACTCTTATTTGACGCTGTTGAAGACAATGATCTGGATTTGCTTCAAAAACTGATCGAATGTGGCATAGATATTAACTCTGTAAATGAATATGGACAGCCCCTCTTGCTTTTTGCTGCAGAAAACGACGAACAGGAACAGGTTCAGTGGCTGATCGAACGCGGGGCAAACATTGACGCTAAAGATGACGAGGGAATGACCGCCTTGCTTTATGCGGCTCTAAACGGCAATCAGGAACTGGTTCAATGGCTCATTGAACGCGGCGCTGACGTCTACGCTAAAGATTGTGAGAAACATAAGAACGTCTTGCTATTCGCGATTCAAAGCGGGAATCAGGAACTGGTTCATTGGCTGGTTAAACAAGGATTTAAAGTGAATTCAAAGAACAGATGGAAACTGACAGCCATGCATTACGCCATAGAATTCAGCAATTTGAATCTTGTTCGGTGGTTGGTTAAGCGGGGAGCGAATATTCACTCAAAAGATGTCGAGGGAGAAACCGTCTTGCATTTTGCCGCCAAAAAAGGAAAATTGAAAACCGTTCAATGGCTGGTCAAAAAGGGAGCGAATATTAACTCAAAAAACGCTGAAGGAGAAACCGTTTTGCATTATGCCGCCCAAAAAGGAAAATTGAAAATGGTTGAGTGGCTGGTTAAACTTGGAGCAGATATCAACGCAAAAAGCAAATATAAAGAGACGGTTTTACATGCTGCCGCTAAAAGCGGCAATCTAAAATTGGTTCAATGGCTGGCGAAACAAGGATTAGACGTTAAAGCAAAAGATAAAAGTTTTCAAACGCTCTTGCACCTTATTGCTCAAAAAGGAAAATTGGAACAGTTACAATGGCTGGTGGAACAAGGAGTCGATGTTAATGCAAAAGATGATTCGGGATGCACAGCCTTGCATAGAGCGGCTAATCGTGGTAATCTGGAATTGGTTAAAGGGCTCGTTGAGTATGGGGCGGATATTAACGCGAAAGACAAGTGGGGCGACTCTGTTTTACAATACGCTGAGTACATTGGAGATTTGGATATAATTGAATGGCTTGTCGAGAATGGCGCAGATATTAATGCAAAGAATGACGACGGAAATACGATTTTGCATAGCGCAGCTCGATACGGAAAACTGGAACTGGTTGAGTGGCTGACGGAGCATGGCGCAGACGTGAACGTTCTCGACAACGATGGAAAAACGCCCTTGGATTATGCTATCGACGACGATAACAGCGAAATAGTTCAATGGCTGGAGGAACACGGCGCCAAAAGGGCGAAAGCGGATGAGGAAGACGTTTAGTCGAGCTTGACAGACGGGAAACGCTGCGGTATAATTCCTTCCAAGATTATTGGAGTCCCAAACCCCTACTCCCTACTCCCTATTCTCTATTCCTTACTCCCTATTCCCTACGTCTCCATGCTCCCCTGGATTGACATTGCAATTATCGTCGTTTACATGATCGTTAGCGTTGGCGTTGGCTGTTGGTTTTATTTCGCCAGCCGGTCGCCGGAAGGGTTTACGTCGGCTAACGGACGCGCGCCGGGGGTTATCGTGGGGCTGTCGATTTTCGGCACGTACGTCAGCAGCATCAGCTTTCTGGCTCTGCCGGGAAAGGCGTTTGTCGGGAACTGGAACGCGTACGGATTGAGCTTGAGCATCCCGCTGGCGGCATGGATTGCGACAAAATGGTTCGTCCCGTTTTATCGAAATATCGGGTCGATTTCCGCCTACGCTCATCTGGAAGACCGCTTCGGACCGTGGGCGCGGGTTTACGCTTCCGCCTGTTATCTGCTTACGCAAGTCGCGCGAATGGGGTCGGTGTTGTTCCTCCTGGCGCTGCCGCTGCACCATTTGCTGGGCTGGGACGTCCAATGGATTATTATTGTCGTCGGGGCGTCGGCGGCGCTGTATTCCATGATTGGCGGGATAACCGGGATTCTCTGGACGGACGCGCTGCAGTCGGTCGTTTTGATTGTCGGGGCGCTGACGTGCGCTCTGATTTTGGTCTTCCAGATGCCGGAAGGTCCGCGTCAGCTGTTTGAAATAGCTCAGGCGAACGACAAATTCTCGCTGGGCAGTTTTTCTGTGACGGATTTTTGCTCGTCCACGTTTTGGGTTGTGTTGCTGTACGGCTTGACGATCAACCTTCAGAATTTCGGCATTGACCAGAACTACGTTCAGCGGTATCTGACCTCTCAGACGGAACGTCAGGCGAAGAACTCCGTCTGGCTCGGCGCGCTGCTGTATCTGCCGATCTCGGCGTTTTTCTTCTTTATCGGGACGGCTCTGTTCGCGTTCTATACGGCTCAGCCGGACTTGATAACCGACCCTCAACTGGAGGCGGACGTTGCCTCGGGAAAAGGCGACGGCGTCTTTCCGTATTTCATCGTTCATCAGCTTCCGGTCGGCATGACGGGGCTGCTTATCGCCGCCATTCTCGCCGCCGCGATGAGTACGATAAGTTCCAGCGTCAACGGCGCGTCAACGCTGACCCTGACGGACTACTACAAACGCTTTTTCCGTCCCGCCGCGGGCGAGAAAGAACAGATGCTGGTCTTGTATCTCAGCTCGCTCATTTGGAGCGCGTTGGGAATCGGCTGCGCCTTGCTGATGATCTCCGCTAAAGGCGTTCTGGACGCCTACTGGAACCTGATGGGCATTTTCAGCGGCGGCATGGTTGGGCTGTTCCTGCTGGGATTCCTGTCCCGCCGGGCGACGTCCAAAATCGCGCTGGTCAGCGCTGTCGTCGGCGTGAGCGTAATTCTCTGGATGACCGCGTCCCTGCCCCGATTCGGAATCTGTCCTGAATCCCTTGCCGCGTTCCGCTGTCCGCTGAACGAACTGATGATAACTGTCTGCGGACCCGCCGCCATTCTTGTAACAGGCTTCGCGCTGACGATTCTGTTGACAAAGCGGGAAAAGGGCGAATAAGATTATTGACAGTTTCTAGCCGCTAGCTCCTAGCTTTTAGCTTTTTGTTCCTGGTTCCAGCTTTAAAAGCTAACGCTATGATTTGCAAACCCCAAAGCTAATGGCTAGTAGCTA
>JAZUMX010000273.1:0-1812 GCA_045603865.1 Thermoguttaceae bacterium | reverse complement strand
TACCCGCGATTTTCCAGAGCATAAAACTTCATGGAAACGCCGGTCAATTCCGCCTTATGTATAACCCGGGTCAGCAGCCCGTTGTTGGGCGCTATATAATAATAGTCTCCGATTTGCGCCAGGATGATATCGCGGCTTGTCCCGACGCCGGGATCGACAACGGCAATATGAACCGTTCCCGGCGGGAAAAATCGAGCGGTCTTTTCCAGCGTCAGCGCGCCTTGGTAAATGTTTTGCGGTTTGACGCTATGGCAAATATCGAAAATCCGCGCCGTTGGGCAAATCGTCAGAATGACGCCTTTCATGGCGGCAACGTAAGGGCTGTCAAAACCAAAATCCGTCGTTAAGGTGATAAATCCAGATGGAAACATGATTAATCAGGCGAGCCGGGGTGCGTAAGCCCCCGGTAAAATGAGGAATGAGAAGTTGACTTACAATACAAAAAAAGAACAGAAAGATCGTTAAATCTTTCTGTTCTTTAAAACTTGATTTATTCAGGGAACTTAGTCCTTGACGATTTTGAACGGCTGAACGCGAACAACGCGGGTTACGGCGCCGCTGCGAAGGCAGGCGGTGCAAACCTTGACGGTTTTGTGCGTGCCGTATTCAGTCGAAATACGAACGGTCTGCAAATAGGGTTTGAAAAAACGGCGGGTAATGCCAGTGCATTTCGTACCAACGCCGCCTAAATACTTGGCGCGACCGCGAGTCGTAACGGAATTGCCAACCTGGGCGCGTTTTCCCCAAACGCTGCATACTTGAGACATGATATATCCTCCTGTTATGATAAATTGTCTGGGGGTATTTTTTGCAAAAATTTTAGTGGCATTATACCCATTTTTTAAAATTCCTCAAGCCCCTAAACCTGAATAATCGGAGATTTTCTGAATTCTTTTCGATTTTTTTTCAAAAATTTCGTCCATTTACTTGACGAAATCCGTTTTTTGTGGCAAAATAGATAAAAGAAATCGTTTAGTCATAGTAAAACTTGATTTGGGCGTCAAGTTTATCTTGACTATATTATTATATTATCCTTTTCAGACTATGAAAAAATCCTTTTGTTATATTTTCGCCATTTTATGGAGTTTGAGCCTGGCTTTTACAGTTCTGGCGCAGGATTTTGCCGGGGAATACGAGGAAGACGCTGCGGAAATGAACGATGTCAAAGAGCCAGACGCATCGCGGCCAAAGCTCTTTTCCGCTGTTAAATGCCTGGGAAAAAGCCAAAACGGATACGCCGTCAAACGCTATTTGATGATTGAATATCCGTGGACGGTAATCCAAAACGCGTCTTTGGAAGTCCGAATTATCGGTCCGGAAGCCGAAAAACAGCCGCAATTCTGCAATCCCGTCTATTTTATGTCTATATACGGCAAGCTGGAGCAAATTGACAAGGATATGTTCAATAAAAAATTGCGAAACCCACGGTATAGCAACAACATCGAATACCCACTGCTTCTTTTCCATGAATACGGTCTTCCAGAGCCGGAAAGCCTGACTTTGGCAACGATTAAACCGGTGTCAGGAGCCAGAGCGGATTTTTTCCATCTCCGTTTAGTCAATCCTGATACAAAAGAGCTGGAAACGACGCTGATTTTTCATGATTTGCCTCAATGGGCTGTTGATAACGGTCGAATGGCTCTTGAACTGCAGGGGAAATCCATTTCAGACGCTGAAGGCAAAAAGATCACAGAAATCGAGTTTGAAAAGCCCTGTAAAATCAAAATTTGGCTTCTTCATGACGATTACGTCGTTTGGGAAGAAACTTTCCAGTGGCCGGGAACGGAGTCACACAAACCCAAAAAGTCTGCT
>JAZUMX010000272.1:0-2544 GCA_045603865.1 Thermoguttaceae bacterium | reverse complement strand
CACGCCCAATACGGAAGTCGCCATTTACGACTACGGCAAGAAGTGTATCGTCTTTGAAACTCGCGGCTTGGACGTCAACAATTCCGACGACGATGAAGCCAATACGCTCTTCAGAAACAAAGGCGGCAAGATTGGCGTTATTTTCTATGGAACCGAAGGATACATCTGCAATCCGAGCTATACCAACGCGACAGTCTTTGACAAGGACTTTAACCCTGTTAAAACGTTCAACGGCGGCGGCGACCATTACGGCAACTTCCTCAGCGCTGTTATTTCCCGCGACGCATCCAGCCTCAACGCGCCCGCCCGCTGCGGACATCTCTCCGCCGCTATCGCGCATTTGGCGAACACGAGCTACTATCTGGGCGAAAACAACAAGGTTTCCGTCTCTGACGCGAAAGAAATTCTGAAGAACGTCAAATCGCTCGACGACAACGTCGAAACCCTGGAACGCACTGTCAAACACCTGGAAAAGAACGGCGTCGATTTGGAGAAATATCCGATTTCGATGGGACCGATGCTGACCTTCGACCCGGAAAAGGAAGTCTTCACAGGCGACCGCGCCGACGAAGCCAACCAGTGGATTACCCGCCAGTACCGCGACGGATTCGTCTGCCCGACGGCGGACAACGTTTGATCTGGTTTATCCAGTTTAACAACTCATTGCGTCTTGCCGTTTAAGATGGAAATCGTATTAAGACGGCAAGACGTTGGGACAATTCTGGAAAAGGATTCACTTTTCGGAAAACGACTTCAAAAAAATCAAGTTTGACTTGTTCCCCCCCTTGACCTTTTAGAAAAAAGAGCTATATTCTTTTCTAACAATTCCAATGTGGAAGTGGCGGAATTGGCAGACGCGCAAGGTTGAGGTCCTTGTGAGCGATTCAAAGTTCATGCGGGTTCAAGTCCCGCCTCCCACATCAAAGCCCCTTGCAGTAACTCGCAAGGGGTTGTTTTTTTTCTTGACAAAGTCTTTTTTTCAAGAATCAAACCGCTTCTCATCTCCCGTAATATTGACGCTTAAAACGCTTGTCTCGCTCATTTTATAAAAAACCTCAAACAAAAGACTGTTTTCTAGTTATTTTTCTCAAAATTAATCGTAAATTAATATTGGAGGTAAAATTATGAAATTTCCTGAATGGACTGAAGAAGACACTAAAACAGTAAAAGTAGGTTGTCTTGTTTATGTTGTGTTACCTTGCATTATTTTTTTCACCGTAATTTTGTTAGGCTCTATTGCACAAACAATAGAATATATTTATCATTTGTTTGTACATTGAGTTGCAATCGCCCTTTTAAACGCTTGCCAGTCTTCCTTGGTTCCTTTCAGAACGTTGCGGGGTTCGGGCTGGCAGTAGGAGAACTGTTCAAAACGCAGGGCGGATTGACGGTCTCGGAAGGAGTTGGCAATGCGGCAGGATTTCAAGCGCTTTCATTTGCCGCGTCTCCCGGAGCTTGTTTTCCGCCAGCCAAACCAGTTAGTTCTCTGAGCGAGTACGGGCGCGGATCCACGCCCGCAATGGCAGCGCACCGCCACCGACAAGGTTGGTTCCTGATTGGACGTGGGTATCTTCGAATGCGGCTTTTTTCGTTCTTGCAAACGATGGGAAGATGGTATTACCAAATATCTATTACGCAGGATAGCCGCTCCGACCTGCTGGATCGCGGCTGTGTCAGCCGCCGAAGAAAAACGGGGGGAGATGGGGAGACGGTCAAGGCGGCGATATACGGGAATATATTATTTCAAAAAGAAATCAAGGCAGATAAAAATAACGCCTAAAACAAAAAGTACTGAAACTAACATAACGCAGCCGACTCCAAGATACCTAACAGTATCGTCAACGTCTTTTTGAATGTCTGGCGGCAATTTAAACTTTTTCATTTTTTGTTTCTCCATAAAAATACAACGGGAAAAAAGCATATTACCACAATGACGTCAAATATTTCCAAACTGATGACAAAATATCGGAAACTGACGCTATTAAGAGAATCGCCCAAATTATTAAACAAACATAAGTTAGACAGCCAAATGCGTATTTTAAATCCTGCTTATCGGATTCAGATATATTAAGCTTTAGCATAATTTTTACCTCCTATTTATATTAACGAAAAAGATTCAAAAAGGTAACAGAGTTTTTTAAAATTTTTTGAAGATAATCGCAAATTGTTTCTTTGTGTTCTTTGTGGTTAAAATTTCTTCGGCGGCAGAGGACTGCCTCGATCCGGACTCAACAGAGGTTATCTGCGAGGCTGGCAAAGGCGCCCGAGACAGGCGCCATCCAAGGGAGGTTTTCGGCTGCGTCGTTTGGGTATGCACATTTCGCTGCGTTTTGTTCGCCTGTCGGCGAATGCGTAATTCCGTTCGCTTCGCTCACTCCATTACCGCCTTTCATTTAAAAATCCGCGTCTATCCGTCTAATCCGTTAAATCCGTGAACGGATGACTTGCACACAACCTATGAGCGACGCTTGCGAAACTCCTCACTCCTCACTTCTAACTCCTCACTTATTTAACCGCCCTAGTCAAAGAAATTTTTTTTGCTAT
>JAZUMX010000271.1:0-2373 GCA_045603865.1 Thermoguttaceae bacterium | reverse complement strand
TATCCTCACAAGAAAAATTTGCGTGCACCCTTCTGTTCCTGTTTCTCCCCTCTCCTCTTGCATTTTATTTTACGGCGCTGTATAATCGCTATCAGTCGTTTGGAGATCAAACAAACTTACAACGATACATTTATTCCCTTTCCTTTAACCAGAGGTTTTATTCATGAAAAAAATTCACCTTGCATTGTTTGTAACAGCGGCTTTTGCGGTCGCGATTTCCCTTGTCTATGCAGAAGGGTTTATTAACGACGGCGAAAGAGTCGGGTATGACAACACGCCCAAGCAGCCGTGGAGCGAGTATCGCATTCACGACGTCAATCGTCCCCGTCCAGCCAAGGTTACGCCTGACCCCGCAAGCGTCTATTTTACCCCGGCGCCCAAAAACGCGACGATTCTCTTTGACGGCTCCAATCTGGATCAGTGGCAGGAAACCAAGTGGATTATCAACAAGGACAAGAACCTGGAATGCACCGGCGGAAGCATCGCCACGAAAGAGGAATTCGGCGACTTCCAGCTTCATCTGGAATACCGCTCTCCCGCCAATTTCAACGGTCCGTGGGGGAATCAGGGCAACAACGGCGTCCTGATTTTCGACACCGTTGAAATTCAGATCTTCGACAACTACACCGTCAACTCCTATTCAGACGGTTTGTGCGGCTCCGTTTACGGCCAGTTCCCGCCGCTGGTCAACGCCTGTCTGCCGCCGGGAAACTGGCAGACCTACGACATCTTCTTCCGCGCTCCCAAGTACGACGCCAAAGGCAAGATGACGGAACAGGCTCGCGTAACAGTTTTGCTCAACGGACAGATGGTTCAGTGCAACACCGCCATCTACGGCGGAACGGGACACGCCAGCATGCCGACTTCGTTTAACGGACGCAAAACCGGTCACATCGGATTCGGCGGACACGGCTGCCCGGTCGAATTCCGCAACATTTGGGTCATTCCCGCTCAAACCGCGCCGTCGCCCGACCTCGACAGACAGGACCCGCTGTACAAGCAGTTCAAGCCGGAAAAGACCAGCCGCGTTCGCGAGAACATCGAATGGACGACGTCGTACATTCACAACTCGACCGACAACGCCCTGCCCCGCGCGCTGTGCATCGGCGACTCCATCTGCAATGCCTATCAGGGCAGAGTCAACGGTCTGATTCACGGCAAATACTACCACGGATACTGGGCGTCGTCCAAGTGCGTTTCCGACGCCGACTATATGCGCTACCTCGACATTCTCCTTTCGCAGAACAAGTTTGACGTTATTACGTTCAACAACGGGCTTCACAGCCTGCTGCAAACCAGCACATCGACGGAAGAGTACCGCAACTCGTACAAGCTGTGCGTCCAGTACCTCAAGGCGAAATTCCCGGAAGCCAGAATCTACCTCGTTACCAGCACCCCGGTTCGAGACGAAAAGAACAACGCCCGCGCCGTCGAGCTGAACGAAATCGTCAAGCAGATCGCCAAGGAAGAAAACCTGCCGATAATCGACCTGTACGAGCTGACTAACGCCATGGATAAAAGCAACCTGTGGTCAGACGGCGTCCACTTCAAAGGACACGCCATCGACGCCCAGGCAAAAGCCATCGCCGACGCGATATTGAGCAAATAGAGGCAGTAGGCAATAGGCAGTAGAAAGGGGCTGCAATTGACGCAAGCGTCTTTCTAACCCCGAACGAGCCTATTAAATCTATAATAACCGGCAATTTAGGCTGAAAAAAGTCCGAAAAATTTGATTTTTCGGGCTTTTTTTTATTTGACAAATTCAAAATCTCGATTATACTATATATTGAGTATAAGTATACTATCACTCAAAATACGTCAAATCAGTTTAACGTTTAATATACACAAACACTATGAAACGCGCATTTACATTCGGATTGTTGATTGCTTTGGCAGTCGTAACAAGCATTGCCAACGCAGAGATTATCGGAACTGACGATTTCAACGGCGGCAAGACCGGCTGGAATTACGGCGGCGGAACGTCGGGCGTCTGGAGCGCCGACCTGACTCAGGACGGGAAAATGGTTGTCAGCAACACAACCACGTACATCACGTTTAACGGAACGGAAACGACAGGCAAAGTCCCTACGGGTTCAACAACGTTCAAAGTTGATTATACAATAACCGCTTTGAATACGGGGCAATGGTCTGGCGTTTCATTTTTCGCCACAGGCGCTGAAAAGTATTTTTGGGGTCGTTCAGGAAATAACGAGTATCTTAACATCGCGCAAGCCAATGCAAATACGAATACCAGCGCTAAAGCTGAACAGGGCAAGACGTATACAATCATCGGTTCGCGCAGCGTGAGCAATAGAGCGTCCTATATGTGGGTTGTCGAACCGGGAACGGAGCTGACGTACGCAGATTATCGTC
>JAZUMX010000270.1:0-1546 GCA_045603865.1 Thermoguttaceae bacterium | reverse complement strand
GTGGGTGAAACCCACGGAGGGCAGTAGTTTTAAAATTCGCCGTAGGCGAATAACCATTCCCTATTCCCCATTCCCTATTCCCTAATTGCACCGCAGGCGAATTACTAATCCCTATTATCTTCTCTCCATTATACCCCTTAATAGAATTTTGACCAGCCGGGAACCGCTGAAAATTTTCAGTAAATTTTCTGAAAATAATCCTTTCCTAAAAAAATAGTTATATTTTTTCACCTTATCTGACGATTTTATCAAACAGACGGATTGTATCGATTGTATCAATCCTGACAGTTATTTTAACAATAATATCATTCTATATTCATTTTCAGAGAAGGCAATTCCATGCGACGTATTTACTTAAACGTTTTTTGCGCGCTGTTGGTTTTCGCAACCGCCAGCGCTATTCGAGCGGAAGAGTACAAACCAGGGAAAATCATGAAGGATTACCAGCTTCAGCTGGCAACCTTTTCCATTCTCAATACAGATACGCCCGTTGAGTTGGGAATCCCAACGCATCATGACGCTCAGCCGCAGCCTCTGCAAGACGAAACGCCGGTAAAAATGGTTCCGATTTCGACGCTCAACAGTCAAAATAAAGCTCAGTCTGAGCCGAAAGCGAAACCTCAAAGCGATCCGCCGGCAGCGAAGCGCGTTTCAAAGACCAATTCTGACGCAAAAACGTCCGACGCCAAAGCCGCTGCAAAGACTGCAAACTCGCTCAATCTCATCAAGCCGGAAAAGGTTGAAAGACAGATCCCGGCTGTAAAGAATTCCGTCGCTGAGAATTCCCTCAAAGAACCCGAGACAATCACGCCTAAAAATGAAACGACTTCCGACGGCTGGAATGCAGTTTCTCGTAAAAAGGTTTCGATTCTGGATACCGAACCCGTTGAGTTTGATTCGCCAAAATCAAAGCCCGCCAAACCTCAAACGCAATCGGTTTTGTCTGAATCGCATTCCACGCTGCCAGAGCCGCAGGAATTGTTTGAGGACGAAGAACCTCAACAGCCTGTCGCTCAACAGGAAGAACCTGCCGCCGGATTGCATTTTGGAGATTTAGAGTCGATTCCGGAACCGGACGAAGTTTTATCGCCCATTTTGGAAGACGAGCTGGAAGTCCCTGCCCCTGAAATCGTAGAATCCGAAATCGCAGAACCGGAACCGGAACTGCCTCAACTCCCCAAAGCCGACACGCGAATGATGGATCTTGTCAATAACGGCATTCAAGCAGAATCCAATCCGGATTCTGCCGCCGAAGACGACGCCATTGCAAGCGCGAACGACGAGAATCTGGATTTGCCAACCGGCGCCGATAAATTCAACTACAATCCCTTTGCCGCCGCGGCGAAGGCAAAGATTGAAACCGTCAACAACGTTGAAGTCCGCGTTCTGGAATTCGAATCGCTCGTTCCTGGAGAAACAACCATCCAAAAAGCCGTTTCACGATGGGGAGAGCCAAACAACAAGATGGAAAATAAATCCACGTCCGTTTATCAGTATTTCCGACCGATTAAAAACGTCGCCTCGGAAGTTCAGGTAATATTTGAAG
>JAZUMX010000269.1:0-4326 GCA_045603865.1 Thermoguttaceae bacterium | reverse complement strand
ACATAGACGGCGTTTTAATCGCTTCGTCCGCGACCAGCGTCGGCGCAGTTACCGTCAATGCGGACTGGGTCATCGGCGCCAGCGCGCAGGGTAACCGATTCTTCGACGGGGAAATCAAAGACGTCGCTGTTTACCGTTCCGCTCTTTCCGCCTCGCAAGTCGCCGCCCTCTATAACGGAACGTTAGAGAACAACGTCGTTACAACCTCCTACGCCTACACGCCCACCGGGGCAGTCGCCTCCATCACCGACCCCGAAGGGAATACAACAAGCTACGGGTACGACTACAGAGGATTAGTCATTTCCGAAACCAACGCCAAAGGATATACGCGATACTTTGAATACGACGCCAACGGCAGACTGACGGAAAAGACCGACCGCAACGGGCGGGTTACAACCTATACCTACGATGCCGCCGGACGGCTGACGTCTGAAAGTTGGCTCGATTCGTCCAATAACGCCGTTAATACGTTTACGTATCAGTACGATATATTAGGAAACTTGCTGTCCGCTTTTGACGGCGTTTCCAGTTGCGATTATACGTACGATACGATGAATCGTATTGATTCAATGACAATAATGTTTGACGCTCAAATGGCGGTATTTAGCTATACCTACGATACATTAGGGCGTCAAACGGAATCGTCGTTAAGATTAAATGGCGTTCAGGATAGAACAATTAATATCGAATACGACTATTTAGGACGCGCTCTTTCCGCCGAACTGACCGGGAACGCGTTAAATGATATTTTAGCAGAACTGGACTATAACGCCGTTGGCGCTTTAACTGACGTTCGACGCTTTGAATGGGATGATACAGACGAACTGTATAATCTGATCGCTCAATCGCAGTACCAGTACAATGCCAGAAATCAGATTACGTCTATCGCTCATAACAACGCGGCGGGAAATAGCATCGTTTCTCACGGCTATTTATACAACGCAGACGGAAACATTTCGCAGTATACAAATTCTCTTGACGGTTCCGTTCTGTACGATTACGATTTCTTAGGACAACTCACCGGCGCGGATTATTCCAATTTGTCTATTCACGACGAATTGTATCAGTATGACCTCAACGGTAACCGGGAACTTGTTACCAACGCCAACGGTGATTTAGTCGTTTATTCAACTGGAACGAATAACGAGCTGACCAGCGACGGCGCGTATACGTACGCCTACGACGCCGAAGGCAATAGAATTTCCAAAACCAACGCTGCGGGTACGGAACGGGAACTCTACGAATGGGATTATCGAAACCGCCTTTCCAGCGTTACAAAACAAACGTATGATTCCGTATCGGAAACTTGGCAAACCGTTCAAATTGTTGAATACGCTTACGACTACAACAACGTATTAATCCGCAAAGTTTTAGACGTAGACGGCGACGGAACGGCGGATTCAAAGACGCTATTCCTGCCGGAAAATTATCAAACCTCTATTCAATTAGACGACGCCGATTTAAGCGATTCAACCTACGAAACCGTTTCGCACCGCTACCTCTGGACGCCCGGACAGCAAGACAAACTCCTGGCTGACGTAACGCCAACTGAAACCCTCTGGACTTTAACTGACCATTTAGGAACCATTAGAGATATAATCCAAAACACGACTTCCGGTCTTGTCGTTCCCGCTCATATCATCTACGACGCCTACGGTAACGTCTTGAGCTGCAAAGACACCAACGGAACCGACGTTTCCAACCCCGTCATCTTCGGCTTTACGGGCAAATACTTCGACGCTGACACCCAATTGCAGAACAACGTCAACCGCTGGTATGACGCGACAACCGGACGCTGGCTCTCCACCGACCCCATCGGCTTTAATGGCAACGATACAAACCTGTATCGATATGTGGGAAATGGTCTTAAAACGGATAGTTTTGGTTTAGATAAAAATGGAGGTATGGGGCTTAATGTAGATTATGATTTATCGCAATTAGAATTTCCTCAGTCGATTTTATATAGAGAATTTCAAAAATTTGCTAGTATCAATCTATTAACATCTCAACTTGAAGAATGGAATAAAAATCCTGATTATAAATTTGCGGCGAGATTGCTTAGCGAATTTTTGTCAAATAATGGATCAAAATACACGCAAGATAATCCACTCGATTTATCAAATGAGAAATATGTTATTGATACGATTCGAAATAATAATACATATCAAACAACAATTAAAAATAAAGTTTTTACAGAATTGAAAGAGCAATTATCACAGGGCTCAATTAATTATTCGAAAGAAACTAAATTTGAAATACGTTTTAACCCTATAGCAACGGTTCCATTTAAAGCTGTCTACGATGGTCCATTAGGTATGGCTTTAGGTCGTGCTGAATATTCTTTTTCTATTTTAGATATCAAATTCAAACCTTCAAAAAGTACTAAATGGTTTGGTACTTGTTATAACGATGAAAAAATGCACGTTAAAGTTAGAGTTACCTATACAGATACTTATTCATTTGTTGGAAGCGGTTTATATGAGGATATATCACGTATGTATAACGTGTATTTTGCAGGTTATTTACTCGAACTCCACCATGGTTTTTCCTCTGTCTCTTCGAAAGCGACATGGGAGGAAACATTTATCTTTACTTATAAGTCTTATAAAGATTCTAATAATAATTCACACTATTATAAATTAAAACAATAATAATACTTGCCAATTCAAATATGAGCAGAAAACTAAAACGGAAATTGCTGTCACTCTATGTTTGGCTGACGCTGCCAATTGTACTTTTTACGTTGTACAGCTGGTTTAGCGATAAAATGACAATATATCACTGGTTTAACGACGTCTACAGTCGGAATATTTTGTATTTCGACGTTAGAATTCCCCTTGTCCATGACAGATGCAAAACGTCAATTAAGCGTATAAAACCTTGTTGGGCGCGGGATAACGGTTCGTTTGAAACAAAAAACGATTTTGATTTTGGAGCAGTTAAGCCGTCTGTAGGATCCTGCTTTGTATCGCTTTCTACACAGAGAGTATATCCTTTCAAAGAGAACCTTGATCTTTTACCGTACAGTGTGTACGGAGCCAGGCTTTATGAAGATCACATTGATATTCAGATACCGGATTTTCTCTCGTTTGAAGAAGTATTCTTTGATATGCCGACAACGCATCGATTGTATCTCGATTTTAAAACAGGCGCTAATCAATTAGATAATTCCGAGTTTTCAAATTACGCACCTGAATTTCGGCGAGTCTTGAACGTTGTTAAATACGCTCAGGAATGTCAAAACGGCGGGTCAAAACCTCAAGGCGATCAGAACAGCAACGGAGAGAAATAATTATGAATAAAATCAAAGAAAACGTGACGGGCGTCTGCCGTTGGTTTATCAAACAACCTCTGATGTTGCACTTTTCGCTGCTGCCATTTCTCATTCTGATATTGATATACGTTTTTGGGTCTTATTCTTTTCGAGTCGATATACAGATACGGGGAATAGACCGATATTTGTTATTTTTGGGATTATTCCTGTTGTTTTTTTACTGGCTGTTTTGGCAGACGCGTCTTAAAAGCTGGTTTTTCAAACAAACAACGCTTCATATTTCGCTGATTTCATATTTCATTCTGATACAGATTAAAGTATTTGGAACATATACTTTTCAGGACAATCTTCGATTCTGGGGAATAAACGGCATTTTGTTTTACATGGGAATTATGCTGTTTTTTTACTGGCTGTTTTGGGAAACGAGAATCACAAAGAACCCTGCCGCCAGCGGTTTCATTAAATTTATTTTAACATTATTTTTATTGATCTTTAACCTCTGGCTTGCACTTGTACTGATATAGTATATAATAAAACAAGAATGAACATAATTTGATATGAGATTACATATTTACAGTTTTTTGTTATAAATCATTATTCTACACAAGACATATATTTTATTTGTCATTGTATAGCGCCTGTGTTAAAATCCGGTGTTCCGAATAGCCTACAATTCTGCCGTAGAATTAGCGCTCCCTCTTTTCCGTCGAAAGAGGAGGCGGGGTAGTATGGTCATTTCTTCGTTAGTAAGATTACGGTCGTTCTCAATCGTTGGGCGCCGTTATTCCGCCGGTTCGTCTCGCCGGTTTTCTCCCTTCTTTCCCGACCGCTTCGAACGCCGCGGTCTGGTTTATGTTGGCGCTAATATTAATAATTCAGCGCAAACGCAAGCGACCAACGGGAGCGGTTATTGGCAATCGCACGGGTGCGTACCCGCACAGAGGAGTGGAAGTGGTTATACTTCCGAAAATGCCAGATTCGAAGATACCCACTTCCAATCAGGAACCGACCTCGTCGGGGCGGACTGGGAGCCGACCCTGTCGGTCGCCAAC
>JAZUMX010000268.1:0-8659 GCA_045603865.1 Thermoguttaceae bacterium | reverse complement strand
TTCCAGCTCCACCCACGTCGCAGCTGCCTGAGCGACTTTGGAATCCGTTCGGACGCAGTGAAGAATCTTCGCCCAGTACCATTCAGCGGAATACGTCCCGCCGCACTTGGCAAGATATTTAACGGAGTATTTCGACGCCTTCTGCGTGATCTCCTGCGCTTCCGCCGTGGACGTGTGGTCTTTCCAAAGCCAGGCGTGAGCGTTGGGGTTGTCTTTGAATTCCGGCTTGACAGCCAGGGGCGTCCCGTCTTCGTCTACCGGAATGGGCGTTGACCCGGTTGTATCGACGCCGATTCCAACGACCTTTTCCGGGGAGAACTCGGCGCAGGTCTTCTTCGCCATCGCAACCGCCTTTTTCACAGACGTCAGAAATCCGTTGATGTAGTCTGCCGGGTTCTGCCGGGCGAGGTTGGGATCCTGAGCGGAAACGATAATTCCCGCTTCTCCGGTGGGGTAATTGTAAACGTTTTCGCCTACGGTCTGACCGTCGCGAAGGGAAACGACAATGGCGCGAACGCTGTTGGTTCCGTAATCAACGCCGATGGCGAACAGGCTGTCAACAGATGGTTTTGTCATGGCTGGGAATAGGGAATAGGGAGTAGGGAGTGGGGAATAGGGAATTGGGAATAGCGACAAGGCATCTGAACCTTGTGAGCATTTAATCACTACAAAAGTAATTATACAACAAAAAATATCAAATTGCAATGCACTATTGCGCAAAAGTTCTTGCATTTTTGCGCAAGCTGCGAGGCTGCGTGGCGCCAAAGAAATCTCACGCTCTAGTTCGCAAATTAATGGAAGGCGGTAATGAAGCGACCAGCGGGAGCGGAATTACGCAGTTCGCCAACGGCGAACCGAAACGTTTGAACTGTGGAAATCAAAACGACGCAGCCGGAAACCTCCCATGGATGTAGCCCGTCCTCGGGCTACAACTTGACGGCTGTGCCGTCAAGGAAACGCGGAAGCCTCCGAAAATCTTTTGAACGTGGAAAACCCGCCTGTCCCGCTGGTTCGCGGGCGTCTTCGCCCGCCGAAGGAAATTTTTTGCGAGACGAAAGAAAACTAATGTGATTTTAATTACCCCTCTTGATATAAACTTAATAAATTGATAATATTGTTATTAGGAATCAAATCCCATTGTGAAAATTTGTAACGCCGCCAATTATCAAGGAGACTACTCCCATGACTCGTAAATTCATTTTGAGCGCATGTCTTTTTGTTTTATCCGTCATTTCAGGCGTCTGTTATGGAGCAGAAAAATCTGACAGTAAGGCGCTAACAGCGAGAGCGGTCAAAGAATTTGGTCAAGAAAGCGTTGAACGTTTTGAACAGATGTTCCAAACGGGAAAATTCGATTTTAATTATCATTATGATTCCTATGGACGTTATAATACGGTTCTTCACTATGCGGCGCTGATGGGAGATCTAAACAGGATCAAAACATTTATTGAGAAAGGCGCTAACGTCAACGCAAAATGCAGCTTTTCAGGGTTGACGGTTTTGCATTACGCCGTCAAAAGCGGTAAACTGGATGTTATTAAATATCTGGTTGAACATGGCGCTGATGTCAAAGCAAAAGACAAATACGGCAAGTCAGCCATATTTTACGCCGTTGAAAACGGTAATTTGGATATTGTTAAATATTTGGTTGAGGAAGGTGCAAATGTTAAACCAACAGATAAAGAGGGATATCCTGTCTTATACTACGCTGTCAAAAATGAAGAAAATTTGGAACTGATTGGATATCTTGTTGAACATGGCGCTGACGTTAAAGCAAGCTGTGTCGTGCATTCAGCCACTGAATACGGCAATGTGAAAACGCTTAAATTCCTTGTTGAACATGGCGCTAACGTCAATGCAAAAGGCAAGAACGGAGCTTCAGTTTTACATTCAGCAGCTGAATGCGGTAATACAGAAGCGCTTAAATACCTTATTGAACATGGAGCTGACGTTGACGCAAAAGACATTTTTGGAAGGACTCTCTTGGAAGCTGCCGCTGATTGTGGTAATTTGGAAACCGTGAAATTTCTTGTTGAAAAAGGGCTGGATGTTAACGCAAAACTTGTTAGCGGCTGGACGGTTTTGCGATCTGCTGCTGAAAGTGGAAATCTGGAAGTAGTTAAATATCTTGTAGAACATGGCGCGGATGTCAACGCAAACGGCGTCTTGTATTCTGCCGCTGAACATGGAAATGTAGAATTAGTAAAATACCTTTATGATCATGGCGCAGACGTTAAAGAAATCGGAGTTTTGCAATTTGCCGCCAGAAGCGGTAATCTGGAACTTGTTAAATTTCTCGTTGACAAGGGCGCTGACGTTAAAGTAATCGGTATATACAAAGAGCCAATCTTATGTTCTGCGGCGTCGTGCGGCGGTGTGGAATTGTTTAAATTCCTTATTGAGCATGGCGCAGACGTCAAAGCAAAAGACGAAGATGGAATGACGGTTCTACATATTGCCGCTGTGAACGGTAATTTGGAATTGGTTGAGTGGCTGAGTGAACAGGGACTGGACGTCAATGCAAAAACAAAAAATGGATTGCCGGTCTTATTTTATGCCGCTAGTCGTGGTCATATGGAAATAGTTAAGCGCCTCGTTGAGCATGGCGCAGTTATTAACTCCAGAGACGTCTTGCGTTATGCCGTCGAGAGCAGGAATTTGGAACTGGTTAGATTTCTCGTTGACAAGGGCGCTGACGTCAATGCAAACGGAGTTTTAAATGCTGCCGTTGAGTATGGCGATTTGGAACTGGTTAAATTCCTCGTTGAACGTGGAGCTGATGTAAAAGCAAATTACAAAGATACACGGTCCTGGCATCCTGTCGTTGTTCCGATCTTGCATTCTGCCGTTTTTAGAGGTAATTTAGAAATGGTTAAATTTCTTGTTGAACACGGCGCAAACGTCAACGCAAAAGACAAAGACGGTCAAACGGTTTTGCATTCTTCTGCTTCAAGCGGTAATTTAGAAATGGTTAAATATCTTGTTGAACATGGCGCAGACGTTAACGCAGAAGACAACGATGGGCAAACGGTTTTACATTCTGCTGCTTTAAGCGGTAATGTAGAACTGGTTGAATTCTTTGTTGAAAAGGGACTTGACGTTAACGCAAAAGATCATAATAATAGAACGGTCTTGTATGGCGCCGTTAATAGCGATAATCTGGAGACGGTTAAATATCTTGTTGAACATGGCGCAAACGTTAACAAACCCAGTCGTTCTTCAGAATCTTCTCGCTATCTTTTTGAATTTGGCGCAAACGGCAGAACAAATAATTTTGATGAGCCAATCTTATGTTCTGCTGTTAGGAGTGGGAATTTGGAAATCGTTAAATATCTTGTTGAAAATGGCGCTGATATCAACGTTAAAGATAACGATGGAATCGCTTTGTTGCATATTGCTGTCAGATGCGGTAATCTGGAAATCGTTGAATTCCTGGTCGGAAAAGGGCTGGATGTCAACACAAAAGACAGAAATGAACAGACTGCTCTTCACATTGCCGCTGTTCGCGGCAATATGGAATTGGTTGAGTGGCTGGTTGATCAGGGGCTGGATGTCAATGCAAAAAGCAAAGATGGAAGAACAGCCTTATATTCAGCCGTAACGCATGACAATCTGGAACTGGTTAAATTCCTTGTTGCACGTGGCGCAGACGTTAACGCAGGCGGCTCCATGATTTATGCAGTCGAACATAATAATCTGAAACTGGTTAAAACGCTTGTAAAGCATGGTTCAAACGTCAACGCAAGCGACGTCTTGCGCTCTGCCGTCAGTCTTGGCAACCGGGAAATGGTTGAGTGGCTTGTTAAGCATGGCGCAGACGTCAATGCAAAAGGTATAAATGGAAGGACGACATTGCATTCCGCCGCCAAAAACAATAAATGGGAATTGGTTGAGTGGCTTGTTGAACATGGCGCGGACGTCAATGCAAAAGATGAAGATGGAGAGACCGTCTTACATTCAGCCGCCAAAAACGATAAATGGGAATTGGTTCAATGGCTTGTTGAACATGACGCAGATGTCAATGCAAAAGACAAAAATGGCAATGCAGTCTTGTTTTATGCCGCTAAAAGCGGTAACCAGAAACTGCTTGAATGTCTGATTGAAAAAGGCGCCGATGTTAATACTGGCGAGATATTAGATTATGTTGTCGAATCAGGCAATCAAGAACAGGTTAGATTTTTTGTTGAAAATGGCCTGGATGTCAACGCAAAAACTGCTTATGGAAAGACCGTTTTATTTTCTGTTGCGGTTAGTAATAATCTGAATCTTTATAAATTTCTTGTTGAAAAAGGCGCCGACGTCAACGCTAAAACCCCATTGGGGTGGACAGTCTTACATTCTGCCGTATCAAGCGGTAATCCAGAAATCGTTAAATATTTGGTTGAAAAAGGCGCAGACGTCAAAGCAAAAGACGCTTATGGCATTTCAATTTTGCATTCTGCAGCAAAAAACGGGAATCTGGAAGTAGTAAAATTCCTTGTTAAACATGGAGCAGACGTTAACTCAATAGATAATAACGGAAAGAGTGTTTTGCATCCAGCTGCCAGAAGTGGGAATTTGGGACTGGTTCAATGGTTAGTTGAACAGGGGTTGGACGTCAATTCAAAAGATAATATAGGACGGACTGTCTTGAATTCTGCCAGAACAAGCAGGAATCAGGAACTGGTTGACTGGCTCAAAGAACACGGCGCGAAGTAGACATCAGTCAAGAGGTAACTGGCTGGGAGCGTCTGGAATAAGCGGGGGAAAGTTTTTGAAATCCCCGCAATTTCTCTCTTGACATAAACTCATTAAAAATGATAATAATACCGTTTGCAATAATAATGTAACGTCATCAATTATTAATGGAGACAACCCCCATGACTCGTAAATTCATTTTGAGCGCATGTCTTTTTATCTTAGCCGTTATTTCAGGCGTCTGTTATGGAGCAGAGAATTCTGATCGTCAGGCTCAGACTAAGAAAGCTGTCGAAGCATTTGGCAAAGAAAACGTTGAACGTTTTGAACAGATGTTTCAAACGGGAAAATTCGATTTTATTAGTTGTTATGAAAACCGGGGGCATGGCGGCAACGTCTTACATTATGCGGCGTTGATGGGAGATTTGAACCGGGTTAAACTGCTGGTTGAGAAGGGCGCTAACGTCAATTCTAAAAATTTATATGGAGAGTCGGTCTTGTATCACGCCGTGCGATGCGGCAAGCTTGAACTGGTTCAATGGTTGGTTGAACAGGGATCTGACGTCAAAGCAAACGGCATTTTGCATTCTGCCGCTTTTAGCGGTAATTTGGAACTGGTTCAATGGCTGGTTGAACAGGGGGTAGACGTCAATGCAAAGAATATTGAAAGAAAAACAGCCTTGCATTATGCCGCCAGACGTGGTAATCTGGAAATGGTTCAATGGCTTATTAAACAAGGAGCAGACGTCAAAGCAAACGAAATATTGCATTTCGCTATCATGAGCATGAATCAAGAATTGGTTAAGTATCTTGTTGAACTAGGCGTAGACGTCAACTCAAAAGACAATCATGGAACTACGATTTTGCATTACGCCGCCAAAAGCGGCAATCTGGAACTGGTTGAGTGGCTAGTTAAACAGGGCGCTGACGTCAACGCGAAAACCAATCTTGATTTGCTTGTTTTTTCGGCGGATAGAGTAGTAGTGCAAATCAACGAAAGAAGTTGTATAAAAACAGCCTTGCATTTTGCTGTTGAAAGCGGGAATCTTGAACTGGTTAAATTCCTGGTTGAACAAGGCGCAGACGTCAACGCGAAAGCAAAAAATGGAGTAACAGTTTTACATTCTGTCTTCCAAAGCGGAAATCTGGAAATAGCTAAATATCTGGTTGAACAGGGCGCGGACGTCAATGCAAAAGATATTGAAGGAAAAACAGTCTTGCATTTTGCCGTCGAAAACGGGAATCAAAAACTGGTTAAATTTCTGATTGAACAGGGCGCGGACGTCAACGCAAAAACCAAAGATGAAAAAACGGTTTTACATTCTGCTATCGAAAACTCCAATCTTGAAATGGTTCAATTTCTGGTTAAACAGGGAGCAGACGTCAAAGCAAACGAGATATTGCATACAGCTATATTGAGCAGGAATCAAGAACTGGTTAAGTTCCTTGTTGAACAAGGAGCAGACGTCAACACAAAAGACAATTATGGAACTACCATTTTGCATTACGCCGCCAAAAGCGGCAATCTGGAACTGGTTGAGTGGCTCGTTAAACATGGCGCTAACGTCAACGTGAAAACCAATCTTGATTTGATCGTTTTTTCGGAGGATAAATTAGCATGTCGAATCACCTCAAGCCATGGCGGAAAAACAGTCTTGCATTTTGCCGTCGAAAACGGGAATCAAAAACTGGTTAAATATCTGCTTGAACAGGGTGCAGACATTAAGGCAAAAACAAATGATAGCAAAACAGTCTTGCATTTAGCCTTCGAAAGCGGGAATCAGGAACTGATTAAATTCCTTGTTGAACAGGGCGCAGACGTCAACGCAAAAGCAAAAGACCGAGATGGATTGACTGTCTTACAATTAGCTGTTAAAAATAATAATTGGGAGTTGGTTCAATGGTTGGTTGACAAGAACGCTGACGTCAATGCAGATGATAAAGAAGGCAGAACGGCGTTACATTCTGTCGCCAGAAGCGGGAATCAGGAAATGGTTAAATTCCTTGTTGAACATGGAGCGGACGTCAACAAAACAGACCGCGATTCAGTTACAATTTTGCATTCTGCTGTCCAAAGCGAAAATTCGGATCTGATTAAATATCTGATTGAAAAAGGCGCGGACGTCAACGCAAAAGGCAAATACGATTGGACGGTCTTGTATTATGCCGTTAACCAAGGCAATCCTGAACTGGTTAAAATTCTTGTTGAACAGGGCGCGGACGTCAACGCAAAAGATAAAGACGGCGTTTCGGTCTTAAAATATGCCGTCATAAGCGGTAATTTGGAACTGGTTAAAATTCTTGTTGAGAAAGGCGCAGACATCAACGAAAAAGACAGTAATAATATGAACGTTTTGCATGTTGCTGCTGCAAACGGCAAATTAGAAGTGGCTCAATGGCTCGTTGAAAAGGGTTTGGACGTCAACGTAAAAGCCAGATTTGGTATAACGGTATTGGATTGTGCCGCTTCTGATGGCAATCTGGAATTGGTTAAATGGCTGGTTGAACGCGGCGCGGATATCAATGCCAAAGGGCAAACGGGGTTGACAGCTTTGTATTTCGCCGCCAAGAGAGAGAATTGGGAAACGCTTGAGTGGCTGGTCGAACGCGGCGCAGACGTAAAAGCTCGTGACGTTTTAAGTTCGGTCGTTATTAGCGGGAATTTGGAAGTCGTTAAATTGCTTGTCGAACGCGGCGCGGACGTCAACGATAAAGACCGCGAAGAAGTTACAATTCTACACTATGCTATCCATAGCGATAATCCTGAACTGATTAAATATCTGATTGAAAAAGGAGCAAACGTCAATGCAAAAAACCGTTTCGGAAGAACGGTCTTGCATTATGCCGTCTACCACGGCAGTCTGGAACTGATTAAAATTCTGGTTGAGAAGGGCGCAGACGTTAACGCAAAAGATAAAGAAGGAAAGACAGTCTTGGACTATGCTTCCCAAATCGGAAACCAAAAACTGGTTGATTGGCTGAAAGAACACGGCGATGGAGGTAGTAGGCAGTAGGCAGTAGAAAAATGGAAGGCGGTAACGGAGAGAGCGTAGCGAGCGAAGTTACGCTTCCAACGAACCGCTAACGCGATTGGGCGGCAGGGGACTGCCGCGAGTCGGCTCCTCTGCGGCTTTGAAAACGTCTATTGAAGCCAAAATCTCAGTTAATTTTCTCCAGATTCTTTGTTGAAAATCCGCTTTGGCTCAAGAAATGATTAATATTTGACGAATATATACGATAGTAACGGATTATGCCGCGGTATGTAAACGTAATTAATAAATAGTGCACGGAAGCAATGAACCACTACATTTATAAACGTTATTTTCGAATTGCGTTGGCAACGCTGCTATTAACAGCGTTTGCCGCGGCGAATATTGGCTGTACACCGTTCGATTATTACGACCCGACGCTGGAACAGCCCGCGCCCGCCGACACCGCGATTCCGTCTGAATTGGCAAAGGTTACGCTGCCGGCGTATCGAATCGAGCCGCCGGACGTTATATCTATTGATATTGTCAAGATGGTTCCGCTGCCTCCGTATCGCTTGGAAACGTTTGACGCCTTGGCGGTAAACGTTCTGGGAACTCTGCTCGATCAGCCGATTAACGGCGTTTATCTGGTCAATGCGGAAGGCTCTGTAGACTTGGGACCTGCTTACGGCACGGTTCGCGTTGCTGGCATGACGGTTGACGAAGCCAAAAAGGCAATCGTGAACCATCTGCAGCAGATTTTGAAAGCCCCGGAAGTGTCCTGTCAGTTAGCGCAGGCGTCGGCGATGCAGCCGATTTCCGGAAATTATCTCGTTGGTCCTGACGGGAACGTCAACCTTCGCAAGTACGGTTTGATTCGGGTTGCCGGCATGACGGTTCCGGAAGCGAAACTGGCTATTGAGAAACATCTTACGCAATTTTTTGACTCTCCTTCTGTTACGGTAGACGTAGCGGGATATAACAGCAAATTTTATTACATCGTAACTCAGGGC
>JAZUMX010000267.1:0-1673 GCA_045603865.1 Thermoguttaceae bacterium | reverse complement strand
ATCCGACTTCATGACAGTTCGCACTCGATTCGCTCCCAGCCCGACTGGTTATCTTCATATTGGCGGCGTTCGCACCGCTTTGTTCAACTGGCTGTTCGCCAAACACAACGGCGGTCAGTTTATTCTTCGTATTGACGACACCGACCAGCAGCGCAACGTCGAAGAAGCTTTGGAGCCGATTCTTCACGGCTTGAAATGGCTGGGAATCAACTGGGACGAAGGACCCGGCGTCGGCGGTCCGCACGCGCCGTACTATCAGTCGCAACGATACGACAAGTATCAGGCGGTTGTCGACGAGCTTATCGCCAAAGGGTTTGCGTATCGAGATTACGCCAAGCCGGAAGAGCTTCAGGCGCAGCGCGACGAAGCCCAGAAGAAGAAAGAGACGTTTGTCTATAATCGTCAATGGATGGCGGACACGCCGGAAAAGGAAGCGCAGTTCAAGGCGGAAGGACGTCAGGGCGTCGTTCGTCTCAAGACGCCGCTGGAAGGGAAGCTGGAGCTGGACGACCTGATTCGCGGACACGTCGAATTTGACTGGGCGCAGGAGCAGGATCACGTCATTCAGCGCGCCGACGGCTCGTTCATTTACCATCTGGCGAACATCGTCGACGACCACGATTTTGAAATCACCCACGTTATCCGGGCGGAAGAGCATCTGTCCAACACGCCGCGTCAGGTTTTCATGATTGACGCCCTGGGCTGGGAACGTCCACAGTACGCTCACCTGCCGTTTGTCGCTGAGCCGGGCAGCAAGACGAAGCTCTCCAAGCGCAAGCTGGACAAGTACATGAAAAACAAAGACTTCTCCGGGCTGGTCAATCACGGTCTGGAACTGGCGAAGAAGATGGGTCTGGAAGTTTCCGCCGACACATTCAACCCGGTTATTACCGACTTCTTCGAACAGCAAGGGTACCTGCCTGAAGCGATTGTCAACTACCTGGCTCTGCTGGGCTGGTCTTTGGACGACCACACCGAAGACTTTACTCCGGAAGAACTTATCGCGAACTTCACGCTGGAACGAGTCGTGAAAGGAGCGGCGAGTTTCGACTGCGCCAAACTGCTCTCGTTTGAACATCGATACATGGACAGACAGACTGTTGAACGCAAGACGGAACTGTGCCTGCCGTTTGCCGTCAAGGCGGGCTGGGTCGCCAACGACGACGCCGGCAAGGCGAAAGTCGCCAAAGTCGTAGCCGGCGCCAGCGAACGCATCAAAATGGCGGCGGACATCCTCAACTTTGAAGAGTTCTTCCTGGCGGACGACGCCCTGCCGTACGTTCAGAAAGACGTCGATAAACGCCTGAAGAAAGAGGGCGCACAAGCTCTGCTGAAAAAGTTCGCGGACGACGTCCTCGCCCCGGCGGAAGTCTGGGAAGCCGCGCCGCTGGAAGAGGCGATGAAAGTCTGGCTGGAATCCAACGGAATCGGAATCGGCGAAATCATTCACGCCCTGCGCGTCGCCACGACCGGCAAGAGCGTTGGAATCGGCATGTTCGAAGCCCTGGAAATCCTCGGCAAAGAATCGACCCTCGCCCGAATCGAAAAAGCCCTGACGCTGTAAACGATTCCCAAAGCCGCAAAACTACAAAAGACGAGCAAGCTGTTCAAACTGTTTGCTCGTTTTTTTCTGATTATCCTGTCTTTTTCTCGTCGAAAAAAAGCTCTATTTT
>JAZUMX010000266.1:0-2187 GCA_045603865.1 Thermoguttaceae bacterium | reverse complement strand
GACCGTTCGGACGAATTCCTGGAATCGAGCCAGACCTTCCGCGGTGGGGTCGATGGAGCAGCCAATTGTCGTCGGGTCGGAACCGTCTGGACCGTAAAGACGAAGCGCAACAACGAGGTCTTCCAGACGAACGACCGGACGTCCGGATTTGATGCCGACAACGCGGTCAAGTTCCGGATAAACTACCCAGTTTTCCGCAGGGCCGGCAATGATGACGTCTTTGGTTTCCGGATCGAAGAAGACGTATTCAATACGAGTCAGACCGGCGAGATATTTCATTTCGTCTGTCAAGGCGTAGTTGTTGGCTTCGATCGCCTTTTCCAAAGCGCGCAAAGAGACGCAGCGCATTTCTGTCGTTTCATTTGCAGCAGAGCCCAACGCTTTGCGGGCTTGCAGCGCGATGGATTTGATGCTGTTGTCTCGAACTGTGTTCATTCTCAGCTCGCCAGAGGCGTTAACTTGAATACCAGCGTAGCCGTTGTTCTGAGCTTTAACGGACGATGTAAACAGCGCAAAGACGATAGCCAAAACGGTCAATAATAATGCCGAACGTTTCAACATATTGATTTTCTCCTGATATATAACTATTTCCAGCGGTAAAGGGGTTTCCTGTTTACAAAACACAATTCTGTAAACATTATGCGTAAACCACTTTTTGCTATCATACATATAAATTGTAATTAAAGATTCCGTTTTCATCAAGGATTTTCCTCTATATTTTCGAAAAAATCTCCAAATTCTTGCGTTACCATCGAAATAATCGACAAATTTCATCACTTTTGACTCTAAATAGACGTCTTAACCCAGACAAACTAAACAGATAATTTATACAAAATAAATTTCAGTTTGAATTCTTTCAGTCTTTTTTATTCTGCGCATCTTGCCGAGTTTACATTAAAAGTTTTTATTGTCTTCATGGGAATTTCTGTAAATTTATCGCACAGGCTAAACTCTTAGTTTTTATTAGCCGATAATTTTACCGGGTATTTCCATACACAATAGGATTTTATAACATGAGCGCTTCAAAAAAATACTGGATTTTACTGCCGTTATTACTTATTTTTCTTGCGTCAACGGCGCAAGCACAAGAGGTTATTAAACCTCTGAAAAAACTACAACTTTCGGAAAAGACGCCGGCTGACCAGGTTCCTGTTTGGACGGGCGTGGCGGTCGATTCCAAATTAAGAGCGTATGTAGGCGGAGACGACCATAAAATACGTCTTTGGAACCTGCAAACCGGGGAAGTTGAGAAGAAATTGGCGCGCAATATCGACTGGATTAAGGCGGTTCGTCTTCGTCCAGACGGTTTAATTTTGTTGTCTGCCGACATGGGCGACGTCGGATTGATGTGGGAAACCGAAAATCCGGATAATAAATTTACTTCGCTCAAGGGGATTGAAACAGCCGTAACGTGCGCTGCGTTTACCAAAGACGGAAGCAAAGTCGCCATCGGGACCTTTGGCGGCGGCGCCTTTGTTTTTGACGCTCAGACTGGAGCCGCACTCAATCGTTTGTCTGTTGGCGTAGGCACGGCAGACGCGGTTGCGTGGTCAGACGACAACCAGTATCTGGCGGCGTCCGGACGCATGGGCGTCGTTCGAGTCTGGGACTTCAACAACGGCGTTAAATCCACAGACTTGGTTGGTCACATTCGTCGAGTTCACGCTTTAACGTTCCAGCAGGACGGCATGCTCGTTTCCGGCGGAGAAGACAATCGTCTGTACCTCTGGAATCCGGCTGACGCCAAAATTCTCGGAGCGATTGAAAATCTGCCTGGCAAGGTTCGCTGCATTACCACCGTCGGTTTGAACAAGGTTGCCGTTGGCATGTGTGACAACTCATTGGGCGTTTGGACATTTGATTCCGGAGCTCAAGCATATAAAATGGAAGGTCATACCGGCACAATTGCCGATATGCAGTGGGTTGAATCTCAAAAATGGCTGGTAACAGTCGGATTCGACAGTTCCATTTGCGTCTGGGTCTTGGACAAATAACGAGATTCAGAAAAAATTGCGGAAGCAATTTGGATTGTAACAAATATAGCGTTTTTTCATTCGCAGCTAAAGTGAAATTGCAATAAATCGCTATAAAAATCAAAAACAAGGGAGCCGTTGCATTCGTCAGAATGATTAACGGGAGAAACAGAAACAATAATAAACAGCGTTGGACGCTGAAAAGGGCATCCTC
>JAZUMX010000265.1:0-1553 GCA_045603865.1 Thermoguttaceae bacterium | reverse complement strand
AACGACCGTTCGCAGACGGGATACCGACCGGCGCGAGTTGCTGACACGATTTGGGCGGGGCTGGAAATGGATCGCGGCGTGTTCTGGTTCACAAACGCGGCTTACCCAACCTTCGCGTCGTTTAGCGTTACCGGGGCGAATGTAACAGTCTTTGCGGCGAACCCCGGCGGGGCGGCGAATCCCGGCTGCGTTTTCACTCGCGAGAACGGAACGGCGTTTGCGATTCCCTTTCAGATTTCGCCCGTCTACGGCGAGGCGGACCCGCATTTTCGTCACAATTTTGAATCCCTGATTTACAATCTGCTGACGTTTGCCAATACTGCAGAGAACCGGAACTCGCTCTTTTCTCCCGCCAAGGAGTTCAACCCGCTGCCGGTTGACGCCCTCCGCGACGCTATCGCCGACATTCAGTCCCGGTATCCGGACGAGTACGACGCCCAGCGTTATCTTGACCGCTTGACGGAGATAGAACAGCAGATAAACAAGCTGGGGTGCACCGACAACCCGAAACCGGAACTGAGCGCTCAGTTTGCCGCGTTACAGAAAGAGGCGCTGCTTGCCAATCCCGATTTGGACTTTGAGGAAATTCTGTATATAGAGCGTTCCGCGTCGGCTCTTGGCTTGCCGCAAAACTACAACAGCAACTCGGTTCTGTCCAAAACGGGATACAACAACTCCATCAAGGCGTTCAACCTCAAAACGGGGGAAAGCCGGCTGATTTACAAGCCGGAAACGGACGTCTTTGTCGGGGACGTCGACCTGCATTTTGACGCGAAGCGGATTCTCTTTTCCATGCCCTGCTCTGACGAGAACAACCGATGGCGGCTTTGGGAACTGGCTCTGGACGGTTCTGTGACAGGCGCGAAACTCGTCCCGACGATTGAGCAGTCCGACGTCGACAATTACGACGGCTGTTACCTGGCGGACGACGGCGTTGCGTTCTGTTCCACCGCCTGTTTTACGGGCGTGCCCTGTATTAACGGTTCCGGGCACGTTTGCAATCTGTATCGGAAAGACCCCGCCGGGCAGGTTCGACAACTGACGCTGGAGCAGGATCACGACTGGTCGCCGACGCTGATGGAGAACGGGCGGATCATGTACCAGCGATGGGAATACTCGGACTTGCCGCACGCGTTCTCTCGAATCCTCATGCACGCCAACCCGGACGGGACGAACCAGTCGGAATTCTACGGGAGCAATTCCTACTGGCCGGGCAGCATGTTCTACGCCAGACCGATTCCCGGTCAGCCGTCACAGTTCGTCGCGATTGTCGGCGGACATCACGAGCAGAACCGCGTCGGCGACCTCGTTCTGTTCGACACGTCCAAAGGACGCAAGGAGAACTCCGGCGCCGTTCAGCGAATTCCCGGGCGTAACAAACCCGTCTGCAGGCAGGTTCTGGACTTGCCGATTTCGCAGACGTATCCGCTCTTCACGCACCCGTTCCCTATTACCGACAAAGTCTTTCTTGTTTCCGCCAAGCTGCGCCCCGGCGCGGGCTGGCAGATTTGTCTGGTCGATACGTTCGACAACGTCGTCCCGCTGATTTCCGT
>JAZUMX010000264.1:0-22014 GCA_045603865.1 Thermoguttaceae bacterium | reverse complement strand
GGATACAGCGTAACGCCGTATACCGGCGCGCATTTCAATTTCTGGGATTTGTCCTATCAGGGGCTGGACATGATCGAGTCCATTTACAAAGACGGCGCCAACAAACGCGCCGACCTGCTCGACATTTTAGCAAAGACGATTCTTCAGCTTCGCTATCCGCTGCCGACCATTTCCAATTTGACGGCAACGTCCTACGAATGGGGCGGGAAGAAACTACCAGATTTTTCCGCTTTGAAACCCGAAGAAACTATCTCCAACAGCCAAATTGACGTTAACGCTCTCAAACGGCGCGACAAGGTTGCCGTTCGCTATGTCGGGACGCTGACCTGTCCCGACAACGACGCTGTTACGTATTCGCTAACCTCTGACGACGGTTCGCGGCTTCTTCTCGACGGTAACGTTATTATCGACAACGACGGGGCGCATGGGATGATCGAAAAGACCGGCAGCGTCAGCCTCGCGCCCGGCAAACATACAATCGAGATTCAATACTTCAACGCCGGCGGCGGTTACGGACTGAAGTTCGCCATGTCAAAACCGATGAAGTTTGACTCGGACGTCAACGCGCTGTACAAGAACGCTTTGAAGTACTGCCCGTCGCATTACGGCGTCGCGCTGGACTACGCTCTGTGGCTTGACGAAGTCGGCGCGCCGTACGACGCCTGGCAGGACTGGGCGGACAGAGTCGCCAACGGGCTAAAGGACTACGCCGATAACGCCTGGCGGCTGCTGAATCGTTTTTATTTCCCCAAATGCAAAGCCAACGGCGGAAAAGAAGAACTGCTAAAACAGCTTCTGACGTACCATTCGCTCATGCGCCAGTCAGACCTGCCGACGTCGGAAGTCTATAATTATCGCGCCGTTCTCGACCAGCATTACAACATGCTCGACAAAGACAACGCCGCCGCCATGGAACTGTTCAAAACCTGCCTGAAAACGCAGTTCAACACGTCCAGCCTGTTTGGCGTCGTCTTGACGTGGGGCGCCGATCGGTTCATGGACGATGAGAAGCTGTCACAGAAAATGGGCGCCGTCATTGCAGACGTATTTGCCGACGCCGCCCAAAGCGACGGCAAGTCAGACGCCCTGGCAATGGCTATGCGCGAATTGATGAGAAAGGCGTCGCAAACCGACAACATGCCGCTGTTTACTCAAATCGCACAGCTGATTCGAAAACAGAATCCCGTTAAAGAACCCAACCCGTATCCGACCGAAGATTTTGGCGGGAAGATTCTCTCCGACAAGGCGATGATGAAGATTTCCACCTCCGGCGGTTTCGACTTTCCGGACAGATACCCGTTCTGCCTCGATACCACCCGCGACGTCGACCGAACGTTCCATACGGACAACGAAACGTCCCCGTGGGCGATTGTAACGCTGCCCGGCATGTCAGAGATTACCGGAATTCTGGTTGCGCCCAACCGCGGCTACTATCGAGATCGCAACGTCCCGATTATGGTTTGGGTTTCGGAAAACGGAACGGACTGGACGGAAGTGTTCACGTCCGCAAAGCTGGAACCGGAATGGCGCATTGACCTCCGCTCCGCCCCCGTCAAGGCAAAATACGTCAAAGTCGGCCGCGTCCCGGAATTCAAGAAAGACTGCTTCCACCTGGGCAAAATCCTGATCTACGGCAAACCGCTGTATTAACGTCACAATACGATCGGTATTAACCCTCAAACAAAACAACGCCATGTCTGACGCAAACAACGCCGAACCGACTGTTACTGACAATGCGAAAAGGAAACGTTCTCCTTCGTGGGGAACGCGTTTTCTGTTGAGCCTCTTATTCTGGTCGTTTTTCCTGACAGGCGTTTTTTTCTATTTCGTCTGTTTGCTTCCCTATGCGAATTTTCTTGGTTTAAGCGCGACGTTATTTTGCCCTGTCAATCTGTTGCTTATAACAGTTTTTTGTTTTGGGGTCGCGATCTACTTTAATCAATTAATAATCGGTTGGAAGAAACAAGGACGCTTTCCCGGTTTTTGGTACGGTTTCCCGTCAGCGATTCTCGTCTGGACGATAGGGGGAACAGTAAGCATTCTACAGAACTGGTATTTTGCTTTGCTGCACAATCCCCTTCCTGGACTTTGGATGATTGTCTATACGCCGACAATTGCCATCTTCATAGCCGTTATTCTGGGGTTCAAAGCGGGAAAGGACGACGGACGAACAGCGGCTTTTGTTCAAAAGACGTCCGCTTTTCTGACGAGACATAAATTCGCCGTTCTCGGTTTAATAGCTCTCCTGATAGCAGCATCCGTTGTTGGGCAGCAGATCTATTATCGAACGGCAACCCGTTTTCCCGAAATGAGGTTTTATAACGTAGAGCCAGTCTACTGGAAATACTATGCGTTTTTTGATATCGATAACTGTCCTTTCGACAAATTTCAAAAGCTGGAATCCGTTTGCGTTCCAAGAAATATGAATTTCAGTTCGATCCCTGCTAAGCCCAGCATAAAAGAGATTCGCTTTACAGGCGGCAACCATTTTCTTACAGAAGCCGATATGAAACGACTGGCTCAATTCCCGTCTCTGGAACGATTGACGCTACGTTTCTGGAAGAATTTGAAAGATTCCGACTCGACGGGTTTGGAATACCTGCCGCAGATAAAAGGACTCAAAGAATTATCGTTGGATATAACAAAACAAAGCGTAAACGAAATCCTGTATTTAAAAGACATCCCAAACCTTGAGACGCTCAAATTGTATGTTTCTTCGAACATAATGCATGATCCTGAATACCAAATTGACTACACAGCTCTGCAATCCGCGCCTAAACTAAAGACGCTGGTATTGGAGTTTCCATTTAAAGTTGACGAAGACGACGTCGAACGCGCCCGGGAAGCTCTGCCGAAGTGTAAAATCGAAACGGAAAAACAGCCCAAAGGCGATTACTACCGTCCCTAGCAAGGCGTAGGATATCACGCATATTATCCCTGCTAAAAGAATCCTTTTAACGCCCTATTGTATTTGGGAAAAACTTTTCGTATAATTGTATTATCACATTTCCAAATCAGAACCAACATTTCACATCAAGACAGAATCAACGCCATGTCCGAAGTAGACCATCTCGAGATGAATATTTCAGAGAAAAAGCCAGAGCCGCGCAAGCCGGTTCTTTCGTGGAAAATACGTTTGCCGCTTGGGCTTTTGTTCTGGGCGTTTTTCCTGGCGGGAGCCGTTTTCTACTTTCCCTGTTTGTTTTTGTTATGCATCTTTCTTGGTTTGACGCTCTTTTCCATTCCTAACATTTACGGCTTTTTGCTGCCAACGTTTTGTTTTGGAATCGCGTTGTATTTTTACCAATTATTGAAAGGTTGGAAAAAGCAGGAACGTTTTCCCGGTTTCGGATACGGGGTTCCAGCAGCGCTTGTTGTCTGGACGCTTGGCGGCGTCATTTGCGTACTGCAAAACTGGTTTTTCGTTCTTCTGTTTAATTCTATGCCGGAAATCTGTATATTGACCCTTCTCGCTTCGATTTTTGCCCCTGGTATTGCCATTATTCTGGGATTCAAAACGTGCAAGGACGGCGGACGAACGGCGGCGCTGGTTCAAAAGACGTCCACATTTTTGACAAGGCGCAAAGGCGCCGTTATCGGTTTAATAACGCTGCTGATTGCAGCGTCCGTTGTCGGGCAGCAAATATATTATCGAACCGCAACCCGATTTCCATTTTTAAAGTACGAAAGCAATCTTGCATCCGGTCCTTTTAATCACGACGTTTTCTGGAATTACTTTGCGTTTTTCCATACGATGTCCTGCCCGTTTGATAAATTTCAAAAGCTGGAATCCGTTCACTTTACCTATGGAATGAATTTCCGTTCCTTGCCAAAATCGACGAGCATTAAAGAAATTCGTTTTCGAGGCAATTTCTTTCTCACAGCAGACGATGTAAAGCGTCTGGCGCAAATGCCGTCTCTGGAACGTTTACATCTGCTTTTCTGGAACGAGCTTAAAGACTCCGACTCGACGGGGCTGGAATACTTCTCGCAAATTAAAGGACTCAAAGCGTTGAGTTTGGGAGTAACCACTCAAAACGTGGACTCCATCCCGTATCTAAAAGACGTCCCCAATCTTGAAACGCTCAAACTGTACGTTTCTGACTTGGGCTTTTTCGGCACCGAAATTGACTACGCGTCTTTGCAGTCCGCGCCAAAACTAAAGAAGCTGACGCTGTTGTTTCCTCACAAAATCGATGATGACGAAGTCCAGCGCGCCAGAGAAGCGCTGCCGGACTGTAAAATTGAAACTGAAGTTTTTTAGCGTTATTCAATTGGAAGCGGCGCGTCGGGGAGTTCAATTGGCTCTATTTGCGGCGTCTTTTCCGGCAGCAGGTTGGGACTGGCAGTTGGTTTGACGCTTTCATCCCGAGCGCCGGAGAGAACTCGAACCGCCGGTTCGTTTTCCGGATTTACCGGAGCGTCGGGGACAGCTCCCTCGACGATTTCTCGTATTTGAGAATCTTCGTCAAGGAAATCCACTTCTGGCGAACCGTTCTCCTGAATAACATCTTTCCGTAAAGCGTTTTCCTGAATGTCGTTTGTTACTTCCGGAGAAGAATAAGGCGCAGCGCTATTGGTCGATTCTGGAACTGCGTTTCTCGGCTCGACTGGCGGCAAGGCGATTTCTTCCGGCGTAAAGGGCGACGTCGTTGGAACGGCAGGCGAATTGAAGTCAGACGTTCCGTCGAGAATGTCTTCCAAAACGTCGTTTGCAGTACGCGGTTCCGCAAAGGGATTAACGATTGTATTTGCCGAAGACGGCGAAGTGTACCCTGTACGAGGTTCTCTGTTCCCTCCTTGCATTGGGCAAATGTTCGACATGGACCCGGGGTCAATCCATTGACCGTTTTCGTCGATTTGCATCGTGCCCAAGGCGTAGTCGAGAGCCATTCGCATGGACTCGTACTGAAGCCACTCGTTCATAATCTGGTTTTGACTGGTTAAAAGCGAATCCAGAGCGTCAATCAAGTCTCGAGCAAACGAGTCGCCGAAACTGGACGTTTCCTTTGGTTTCGGCGGACGTTCCAACTGCAGTCGCCGCTGGTCGTACTGTGACATGGACACGAGAACTGAAGCGCGCTGAAGTTCAAAGGACATCTGGCACAAGTCGATTTTACGGATGATTTCCCGGATGTTCTCTCGAGCGTTGTCTTCAAAGGCAACGAATTCCCGGTGCGCCTGATAGTAGCTCAGCAGAGCGCGGCGATAGGAGTTGCGTTCTTTCAGACGGGTAATCGGGGCGTCAAACGCTACGCCGAGCCGCATGTCGCTTGTTGTTGAGCCATGGAATTCCGACAAATCCGTTGTGCGAACCGAGCCGTCAAATGTAACTTTCAGCCCGGCTTTTAACGCGTTTTTGGCGAGTTCAATCTGACGCCATCGGTCAACCAGCGCCGCGCGGGCGTTCATCCAATCCAGACGATGAGTCATGGCGATTGAAATGGCGCATTCCGGATCCATATAAATCGGTTCCAGGGTAATGGAATCGAGACGGGCGCGCCCCTGAACCAGAATCAGTTCCAGAAGAACGCCGTTGTATGCGTAAATCATATCGTCAACGTCGTCGGGAACTTCGTTTCCCTGGATTTGCGACGAGACGGCTTGAAGCTCTTTTGAATATTTTTCCGCCAGCTCGAATGTGGCTTTGGCGTCGCGAACGATGTTTTCCACTCGCTTGTCAAATAAACCGGAATCGAAGATGCTCAAGTCCATCTGCTCGCCCCATCGTTCTTTTTGCGACGCCCATTGATCAAGGATTTCTCGACGTCTTGGGGACATGTCCAGCAAGGCTTGAACGTCGTTGCGAACGATGCGCGTTTGCTCCTTCGTTTCTGTAACCAGAGCGTTGATGCGATTTTGTAAATCCGCCCCCTTCAACGCGCCGGATCGGATGTCGACAACCGTTTGTTCCGTCCGTTTTTGAAGCGCTTTGAGATCTTCCGCGATCAATTCAAACGAATCCAAAAGCGGGTCGCGAATTTCAACATGCAATTCCGGCGGCAAACCGAGCGTTATTTTGAACTGGTCGACGGCGTTCTGATAGGCGTTTTGCTGCGTCAGCAGGTTGAGCTGCGATCGGTACAGCGATTGCCGGGTCTGGTCAACCTGATAGCTGGTGATTCGGTTGGCGTCACAGTTTGCCTGCATTCGATCCAGAGAATCTTTGAGCGAATCGACGTTGGAGCGTTGGTTGACAAGTTCCATTTGACTTCGCAGCAACCCATAGAATCCGCCGACAGATCCGAAGGAAATTCGACCGGAGCCGATTCCAACCGCGCCGGACGACGGCGTTGCAAGGGAGCCGTTTCCGATTACAACTGACATATAGAACCCCTGTCGGAACTGTTCCATTCGCCGAACGTTCGCCAGCAGGTTTCGTTCCGCCTGAGTCAGATTTTCCAGAGCGTATGCGCGCCCGGCGTACTGCAGCAGCGGCTTAACCAGCGAATAGGAAAAGAGCGTTGTTCCAACGTGACTGGAACCGTCAGATCCAAACGTCCAGACGATGTTGTTTGCCAGTTCCGCTAAAATCGTTCCGCCAGCGGCTGTCGCTTTACGGAACCCTAAAGCCTGGTCGAGAGTTTGAGTATTATAGCCGTCAAAATCCGTTCTGGTTGTCGACGAGATGGAATAGTACGGCTGGACTTCCAGATTAAATCGCTGTTCTGTCACGCTCAAGGCGCACAAATACAGGTTCTCCCGCGCCGTTTGATAATCCCTGGAATGTTTCAAAGCCAGCTCGACCGCTTTGACGCGGTCAATGACGACAACTCCGTTTTCCGACTCCATGTAATTGAGCCAGTTGCGGGAATCGGTTGTTGTTTCGTAACCGTATTTATCCCAACCTTTCCATCCGCGATACCCGTTGACGCATTTCATATATTCATGAGAAGCCGGGTCGTCCTGCGGCTGACAAGGCGTTTCCTGATAATAATTCATGTACAGACGAGAGTCCGGGTCAGGCAGAAATCGATAGTCTGTAATTAACCAGCGTTCATCCTGACTTGTGTTTTCGATCAGGCATAACGCGTCGTTATCTGCGCTGAAAATATACTTTTGCGGCGTGCAGCCTGTTATAGCTATTAGCAGCGCGGTTATTGCTGCTATAGCTATACCGCAATTCAATATTGACCGTTTATTTTCCGTTTCCATTTTTTAGTAGCGAGTTGCGAGTAGCGAGTTGCGAGAGGATTTTATGAAGCGCTTTGCTTATTCCTTCCTCTTGCTTCTTGCCACTGAGTAGATATTTCCGTTTCCAAACGCTAAGGGCGCTTATAGATAAAATCGTCCGTCAAAATGTTAAACTTTAACGATTGTAGCGATTGTAGTGAGAAAAAAGTCAAGAAGTAGTGAAAAGGGAGTGGGGAGTAGGGAGTAGGGAGTAGTTTGAGGGAGTAGGGAGTAGTATTTGAATTCGCCGCAGGCGAATTACTATTCCCTATTCCCCATTCCCTATTCCCTGATTGCGCCGTAGGCGAATTACTATTCCCTATTTCCTATTCCCTACTCCCTTGTCTTGCCTGTTCGAGATTGTCCCGCATCCGTTTGGAGTTCGGATTGAGTTCAACGGCTTTTTCCAGATATTGAACGGCTTCTTTGAGGCGGGTTTTGTCTTCCGCGACGAGCAGTCCGAGAGAATACCACGCCTGGGCGTCGTTGGGGTGAGTTTGAGTGAGAATCTTAAACTCGCGTTCCGCTTCCGCTTTTTTTCCTTGACGATACAAAACCATCGCCAGGTTGTTGCGTCCGGGATAGAACGTCTTGTCGAGTTCCAGGGATTGCTGGTATCGTTTAGCGGCTTCGGAAAAACGACCCCAGTTTTCTTCCAGAACGCCCAAATTGAGATAGGACGCGCTCTGGTCGTTGAGGTTTTCCTGAGAACGGATGTATTCCGCCATTGCCTTGTCAAAGGGGCGATTTTTCGATTCGTCGTAAACGAAAACCTGAGACAGCTGCCGCGCCGCTTCCATGCGAACGGAACGCACCGGGTCTTCCAGAAGCGGTTCCAAACGGGATTGACGCTCTTTATCGTCATGGAATTTGTATTCCAAGGCGCGCACGGACGCTGTTCTGACCAGTTCTGATTTGTCTTTCAGACCGGCAAAGAGCGCGTTTTTCACGCTCGCGCCGTCGAAATTGGCAAGCAAAGCCGCCGCTGAGGCTCGAACAATGTCGGGAACGAACTCGTCTTTGGAATCATGTTTGACAAGCTCCGCCAGGCGCGTTTGCGTCTCTGCAATTTGACTTGCCTCTTGATTATCTCGTCCGCGCCGACCGGCGGCGATAACGTAGGCAAAATGACGAGAGTAGTCCTGCTTTCCGTACCATTGGTCGATTTTCGCCTGCGCCCATTGAGGCGTTTCTCCCTTGGAGGCGTCGTTATGACAGGAGTTGCACGCGTTGGGAACGCCCAAGTCCGCCGTCAGCTGAGGACGTGGAACGGACATGGAATGATCGCGCCGGTTGTCCAGAGCCATGTACGTAACCGACGGCATGTGGCAGTCCTCGCAGCGGGTTCCCGGCGAGTTGGCGCCGGCGGTATGGAAATGATGCGCGGGGGAATTGTATTTTGCGTCGTCATGACACCGGGCGCACATTTGACTAACCGGCTTGGGCTGGAATCCGTCCTGCTGGTTGGCGGGAATTCGAGCGATAAAGGCGTCATGACAGTCGACGCACGAACCGCCCTGAGCGTAGAATTTGCTCTGTAAAAACGACGTGTATTCAAAGTCTTCTTCTTTAATCTGACCGTCTGGATAATAGGCGTCAGAGTCGAGCAGTTCCGGATAAAAATTATCGCAGAATTTCGAGCCGGGCGTCCAGTCCGGGTAGATTTCCAGACGCCGGGCATGACACATGGCGCAGGCGTCGGTGGACGTTTGTCCTGACGCGCCGCGGAACGTAAACAGCCCACAGCCGTATCGACGGTCGTACGCGCGCTTGCCGCCGTTTCTTTGAGCAATTTGAATATGAACGCTGCCCGGTCCGTGGCAGGACTCGCAGCCGTTGTTGATATCGGTAAAAGTCGTGTGATAGGTCTTGGACGCAAAATCAAAGTTGCGTTTGAGATTGGTTACATGGCACGAGGCGCACATGTAGTTCCAGTTCTGCGCCGGCTGACGCCAATGCAGAACGTCCCCTTCCGTTGACGTTTGAGCGTCGTCTGCATAGAGGTGATACCACTTCTTCCCGGCGACGTCCCACGCCCACGGCAAGCACTGAATTTTTCCGTCTGCGATTTCAACCAGATATTCCTGAAGAGGGAAAACGCCTAAAACGTATTTGATTTCATATTTATTCAGTTTCCCGTCAGACGATTGGACGCTGACCCAGTATTTGCCGTCTTCCTTGAAGAATTCTGACGTTTCCCCGGAATGTTCCAGCTTCTGAGAGGAAAAGTCGCCCAAAACGGACTTGTCCGTTGCGTGATTCATGGATTCCGCGTGATACGACAGACTCCAGCGTTTCATAAAGAAGTCATGACATTCGGCGCACGCCTGCGTTCCGACGTATTGCGGTTGAATTCCTTCTGGCAGCGGAACCACCCAGATGTAAATACTTTTACCAAAAAGAAAAAGGAGAATTGCAAGAATAACCCCGCCGACAGCAAACCCAATTCGGTATTTCATGCTTAACAACGCAGTAAAGGATTAAAAGCGAGGCGTCAATTAAAAATCAGGATTTAGCGTCTGGCGTTGAGAGGCTAAATCCTGACGAACTATAAATTTATGTTAGACGGATTTCTTTATTGAATTTCAAAAACGTCGCAGAAGTTTCCGCCCATGCGGGAAGAGGTCATTTTGACGTCTGCATGAAGGACCAAACTGACCATTTTGGTCGCGATTTTGTTATAGCGATCCGTGCCGTCCTGCATGCCGATAAACGGATTGGTTTTCCAAACGAGTTCGGTTTTGCCGTTGGATCCAACGCGAGTGAACGCAACGACTTTTTTGTCTGCCAAGCCATCGACGAATTGCTGCAGACGTTCTTCCAACGTTTCTCCGTCAACGATTTTCTTGAACTTCAAAGCCAGGTCAGCTGCAACCAGGTCCTGAATCTTTTCCGCCATTTGGAGACCGCAATTCTGTTCGATATGTTTCCAGATAGACGGAACAACAACGCCGGTGGCTCCGGGGAACAACGCCGTCAGGGCGAGGTCGGTAATGCCGTAGCGGTGGCGAGGACGACCGCGGGAGGATAACTTTTCTACTGTTCTTTCAACATAACCTGCTTCAATAAGCTCTGAAAGCTGCTCGGTAATCGCAGTTCGAGTAACATTCAGATTATCGATCATTTCCGCAATTGCAAGCGGGGGCTGGCCAACCAAAAGGTTGATGATTCTCATACCAGCCGAAGTAATATACATTTCAGGCATAATAAATCAACTAAAAAACATTTTAAAGGAAACTTCAACCGTATTTTATCAGATAAAACGGTGAAAATCCTAAAACTGACAATCAACATGAAAGCGCCTGTAAGAAATTCGATAATTGTAAAAATTTACGAATTTTGGACTTTCATATTTGATGTAAATGAAGTGTTAAATATCTTTTTTAATATTCGCATTATAGCGTACTAAAAAATAGTGTCTAGGGAGTACAACCAAAATAAGATTAAAAAACTTAAAATAAATGTAGATTATTTGGATATAAAATAAGAGCAGGTTGGAATTTACAAAAAATAGAAGTTATAATGACTCTTCATAAAAGAGCTTTCAAATTTTTATAAAAAAAACAAGAAATTGCGTCGAAACGAACGCAACGACGCAATTTCTATAGTTAAAGCTGATAATTATTTACTATTTCGAATCTTTTCGAATGCCTGCTTGCACAGGTCGACGCTGACCATCGGGTTTTTGCCCTCGAATTCGATCGTGTAGTTTTCGACGCCGCCTTTGGTCTCGCAGAATTCAATGACCCGTTTGAAGTCAATCGTGCCTTCGCCGATGATCTTGAGGTCTTTTTCCTTCATGTGGACGGTCTTGCAGCGTCCCGGATATTTTTCCATGAAGTAATAGGGATTGTCCGGGCAGTTGCTGGTGTCCATCTGGAGCTGAACGTCGTTGGAAGAGTGGTCAGCAAAGATTTCCCAGGTCGTCAAGCCGTTGGGCAGCTTGTTGAAGTCGTGGGCGTGAGCGTGGTATCCAACGTACATGCCAGCTTCTTTGGCGATTTCCGCGGACTTGGAGAAGTTCTCAGCGGCTTTAATCCAGTCGGCTTCCGTGTCGTTTCTCATCCAGGCGCAAAGAATGAACTTGCCGCCGAGAATCTGATGGTTTTCGATGGCGCGTTTGAGAGCGTCCGGGTCTTCGACGTCGTTGCGTCCGAGGTGCGAACCGGTGCAGGTCAGACCGAAGTCTTTTTGCAGTTTCGCCAACTCTTTAATTGGCAACGGGTAATTGTGAGCGTATTCGACCCCGTCGTAGCCCATTTTGGCGATGGCTTCGAGAACCTTCGCCGGGTTGGCTTTGAAGTCGTTTCGGACGCTCCACATCTGGAGGCAAACGGGAATGACCTTTTTGCCGTCTTCGGCAAAGGCGAATGGGGCGGCGCTGGCGGCTGACATGATAACCGATCCCAGACCAAGACGTAAAATATCGCGGCGATTGTAATTCATACTGTTCTCCTGTACAAAACGAATTAATAAAATAATGACTGCGGCGAGCGGTTTGTCTTTTACGTCTTGACCGCTTAAAACGTCCCGCTGCCTGATTCTGTATGATTTACCAATATATCCCAGTTTAAAATTAAATGCAAGAGGGGGACAAGAAAAAATGGTAAAATAAATCGCTCTTTACAAGTTTTTTAAAATTTGCTATGTTTCCACGGATTTGCCAGTTGACACATAGCGCGAAGCGCTATCTCAATTGCTGATTACTCATTGCTAATTGTTTTGAAAGGAACATGCAAAAATGAATAAATCGACGATTAGATTGTCTTTGATAACGCTGTCGTTATTGATTTGTAACAGCGTTTTGGCCCAAAACGCCATTCCGTTGACGCCGCCGGGCGTTCAGACGCGTCGAACAACGACCCACGTTTATGCGGCTCCTCAATCTTCAACTCCCGCCAGAACGCCCTCGTCCGCTCGACGTCCGTTGCCGTATGCTGCCGGACAGCCGGCAAGACCGACAATTCAGCGTACAAATGCGGAAATGGAATTGTCCGCTCCGTCCATTCCGGAAGTCTCCGCGCCGAAAGAACCCGCTGAGCTGAATTTGACTCCGCCGTCTTTGCCGGAAGCTCCTGCTGCGGACGCTCTCACGCCTCCAGCTCTGGAAGAGCCGAGTATTCCCGCCATGCCGGCGTTGGAATCGAATATGGAACTCAGCGCTCCCGCCGTTCCAGCCCCCGTTGTTCCGGAAGCCAGCGCGCCATTGACGCCTCCCAGCGCGCCGTCCATGAATACTGGCGAGCCGCGCGAGTTCAACAACGTTGATTCGCTGCCGATTATCGATGGCCCCAGCTCTTCGATGTCACAGCAGAACGCTCCTGCGGCGTTTTCAACGGGAACCGGCGAACCGGGCGCGAAAGTTCTCAACGGGTCTCAGGCGCCGCAAATCGTTGTCGAAAAGATTCCTCCAAAGGAACTCCTTGTTGGGCAGAGCGCCGTTTGGAAGACCATCGTGAAAAATGTTGGTCAGACGATTGCCGTCAACGTTGAAATCAAGGACTTGCTTCCCAAAGGATCGCAGTTAATCGAAACCAATCCGCCTGCCGTCAAAGGCTTCAACGGAGAACTGGTCTGGAAAGTCGGCGATATTCCGCCGGGAAAACAGGTAACCGTCAGCATGGAAATCATGCCGCTTGAAGAAGGACGCATGGGCAGCGTTGCTCAGGTTTCGTTCCAGACGGCCGCCAGCGGAGAAGGCGTCGTTGCCAAACCGCAGCTGGCGATTCAGACGCAGGGAATTAAACAGATTGGCATCGGCAATACGACCGATCTGACGATTGTTCTTTCAAACCCTGGAACAGGAACGGCGAAAAACGTTGTTCTGACGGAAAACGTTCCGCCGCAATTGCAGCACGAAGCGAAAGACTCTGTTTTGACCTATAACGTCGGAGATTTGAAACCGAACGAAACGAGAACGATTAATCTGACCATGACCGCGATTCGAGCGGGTAAATTCGTCAACTCGCTTACCGCGACCGCCGACCCGGGACTCAACGCCGAAAGCCGGTTTGATATGGAAGTTATCGCCCCGCAATTGAAAATGACGGTTCAAGGTCCGACTCGCCGATTCCTCGAACGGGAAGGTTCGTATAAACTCGCCATTTCCAATCCCGGCACGGCGTCTGCGACTCACGTTGCCATGCGAGTTCAGCTTCCCAACGGGCTTGAATTCGTCAGAGCGAACAACAGCGGCGTTTACGACCGTCAGACGCGAACCGTTCGCTGGCTGCTGGAAGAACTGCCTGCCAACGATTCCGGCGACGTCGAACTGGTTGTCGTCCCGACCCAAATCGGACAGCAAACGCTGGTCTATCAGGCGACAGCCGACAAAGGCATCGCTGACAACGGTCAGAAGGAATGTCTGGTTGAAGGCATGGCGGCTTTGCTGACTCAGCTGAGCGACACGAGCGACCCGGTTCTCATTGGAGAAAAGACGACGTATAACATCAACGTTGTCAACCAGGGAACGAAAGCAGCGCAGAACGTTCGCGTCAGCGCCCAGATCCCGGCGGGAATGGAGTTCCTCAACGCGGAAGCCCCGACCAGTTACCGCATGGGTCCGAACAATACTGTTATTTTTGATCCCGCGCCGCAGCTCCCGCCCAAGGCGGAAATCCGATTCAAGATTCTCGTCAAAGCGGTCAACCCGGGCGACCAGCGCTTGAAGCTCTCGGTTGTCAGCGACGAACTTTCTTCGCCTGTTACAAAAGAGGAAAGCACTCAGGTGTACCAGGATCAAATGTAGTTATAGCGATAAGCTAAGCGTGAGTGAGAAGCGAGTAACGGTTGAAAAGTCGTTCTCGCTTCTCGATTTTGTTAAGCAGAAATAATTTCTCTTTTTTGCTCTCCTTGACAGAATTTGTTCTGTCGTTATAATTATAGACAATCTGAATATCGCAGGGGCATAGCTCAACGGTTAGAGCAGGGGACTCATAATCCCTTGGTTGGGGGTTCGAATCCCTCTGCCCCTATCAGGCTCTTTTGTAACATCTTGTAAAGTCTTTTCGATTTCTTGAAATTGTTCTTGTATACAAGCGTATTTCTTATTTTCGTTTCCAGAATCGGCTAAACTTGTCAAGCGGTTTCTGCTCTCCAAACTGCTCTCCTCTGCTCTCCTATCTGCTCTCCTGTTTTGGTCAGCGCCGGAACCCTGCAAGGCTTCCAATATTTGGGGGGCGGCTTTCTGCGCTCTCAATTCGTCCCAGCTTTGATAATGCTTCAGTGCAACCGCTAAAGTGTGCCCGGCATAATATTCATAAGTCTGGGGGTCGATTCCCTTTTCCATCAAATCCCGGCAAAAGCTGCGCCGCAAATTGTAAGGCGTTCTAATATCAACGGGTTTATAATCATTATCGGGGTCTTTGTAGCTCAAAAAGGCGCCTTTAATCACTTTACCGGGGTTTGCTCTTTGAGTAAATACTTTGACTGTCCCCGGCGCCGCGCTGTCGAATAAATCGCGCAAGGCTCCCTCCAATGCTGTATCCATCGGGATAATAGTATCTTCAAATCCTTTATCCTCTGTCTTTGTCCGATGAAGTCTAACTGTTCCCTGTTTGCCGTCTGCGCTCCAAACTATCCAGTTTGAGTTCCATTCAAGGGGGCTAAATTCGCTCTCTCCTCGCGCCCCTGCAAATCGGCATAATGCTATTTTTGCTCTAACCTCTAAATCGGGTGTTTTAGCCATCACTTGCAAAACAATATCTCGCGGGATATACAACCATTTTTTAGGGTTTGCAAGGTTTCCGCCGTGTACTGCGTCAAATGGATTTTCACTAATCCAATGAAGGCGCCGCGCTTCAAGGAAAAATTGTTTTGCTCTCTGAATCCGTTTTTTAACGGTGGCTTTTCCTAATCCTCCTTTACCATCAGTCCGCGCCGCCGTGTAAAGATAGTTTTCAAAGTCGGTAGCGTCAACCGGTCGAATATCGCACAAGCGTTTATCAGCGCCAAAAAACGCTTTCAGATTTTGTTCAATCTGTTTGAACGTCAAAAGTGTTCCCGGCTTTACGCTTTTCTTTTGGAAGTGGGCGCAAATATCGCCGATTGTTCTTTCCCGGTCGCGGGTATCTTCAATCAGCCCCCATTCAATCAGCTTCAAATAAAGTTTTTCGTCCGTTGTCTTTTGTTCCAGCGCCCATTTCAGAGAATCGCGGGTTTCTCTGGTTTCGATTCCGCTTGCAAGGTCGATAAGATTTTTAATATTCGTTTCCCCAGCGTCCCGCGCCTTCAACGTGTGAAAAGTCCATCGTCCGCGCTTGCCGTTTTTCAGCGAAAACCAAATCGTGTAACTTCCTTTTGAATCTCTTTTAGCCATTATGTAACCTCCTAAAAATGAAGTGTTCTTTGTAATTTGTGATTGCATTATAGCAAGTTTGAAAATTTGCGCAATACCCTGTAAGCCCTAGCAAGGATATTTTTTCAAAAAAATTTTTTTCGTCAAAGTGTGTAAGTGTGTAAGTGTGTACGGGGTATACTTTTCACACAAAATTAAAAAATAAGATAAAAAATAGGAACCCCCCTACACTTTAAACACTTTGAAATATAATTTGTAAAAACCCCGTAAATTCAAGGCTCTCTCTAATGTTTCAAAGTGTGTAACCGATTTACACACTTTACACACTTATAATCTTTTGGATTCCGCCGGCGTAACATAATAAAGGGTGTACGCTCTCCCCTTTTGGTTTTTCACTTCCTTTTTAATAATCATTTTTTGTTCCTCCAATTCAGTCAGCGTCTTTTTAAGTTTGGGTCTTCCTGCCTTTGTTCTGTACTGTTGCAACTTCATATAAATATCCCGTTCACTAACTCCATCGGCGCCGGCGTTGGCGATATAAAGCAATATTTTTCGGCGTTCTGTTTTTTCGTTACTCTCTAAGAATCCAAACCGGCGGTAATTATCAAACCCTTCTCCTTCTAACCACAAGGCGATCGATTCGGCTTCCTGGTATGTTTCTAATGAAACTGTCGGTGGTAACTCAAATATAAACGATGGGGGAATTTCTCTCCATTCTCCCTTATCGCAACATTCCCGCGCCGCTTTAAGAGCGTGAATCACGATTGCAATTCTAATCGGGAGTTCCCTGCATTTGGAAATAAAGGCGCATTCTGCGTCTGTATCCTCTCCCAATTCTCCATTTACTCGCCGTTTATTGTTTTTAACCCGCTCATCCCATAGGCGCATAGCGTCTGGACAAAGGCGCAATACTGTACCCTCTGGAATACTTTTAATGATTGTTTCTGTTATCATTTTCATTCGCCTGAAATGCTCTTTAATAACCGGGTCATCTGCAAGAAATTCCCCTGTTTCAGCATTGTAGGTTTGCGGGTCATTTTCGCTGTCTGGTATCCAAACAAAACAGAACCGGGAAAGAGTGCCGTCTTTATCGCCGCCGCCAGCTTCAAGATAATTCCTGAATTTTTCGGGTGTGCTTCCGCCCCAGATTCCCCAGTAGGCGTGTTCGATATATACTTCTGAAACTGACGTTCGGGAAGTCCTAACCCCGCCGCCGTTGTATCCTGCAAGCCATTTTCCTTCCTCTCCCGCCGTGTTCGTTCGATGTAACATTGAAAAGAAAGTAACCAATTCATCTAAATACAAAGGCGTTCTGCAACCGCTTCCCAGATTGTCTTTGACGAACCCTTCAAAGGTGGCGTCCGTTGTATAAATTTTTCGTTCAATCGGTTTTTCCGGCGGTGGCGTTGGGTCTGCCATTGGGTCTTTTTGGCGTTTCTCCCATTGTTGCAATTTCACTTTATAATCTTCCTTTTCCTGATTATATTTTTCGTGAAACTCCCAGCTAGAATCAGAGAGAAGGCTTTCGACGTTATCGAGAATAGGGCTTTTCCCGCCGCCGCTTATTCCGATAATTCCCAGCCATAAAACAGGGGGAATGTACCAATTAAACCCCGCCAATAGTCTGACGCTCCCGCCGATTGTTCCTGCAACCTGCGCCAGTAAAACCGCCGCTATTGGCGCCGGGTCTTGTCCTTGCGCCTTTGCAATATCCAGAATAAAATCCTGACATTCAAGGGGAAGGTCTTCTATTGGGAAAGGTACAATTTCATCGGCTCGTCGGCGGTTTGGGCTTCTTGCTCCTTCCAGCGTGAATTCGTCTGAATCGCTTGTTTCTGCGGCTGCGGTTTCTTTGTAGGCGTTCCGGCTTCCATAACCTTTTTTCAGTAGCGCCCGCGCCGCCTTGCTTTGGTCGCCGTTACATTCACAAATAGCGTAAATCTGAAAAGCATTATAGCCCTGGTTTGCGTCAAACTTTGAAGACGTGGTAAACGGATAAAATATTTGTACTCCATTTATAACTTTAACCGTTCCAGAAGTCCCGCCGGATTTGTCTGGTCTTGTCAAGTGAATGTTACCATCTGCCGCTTCCTCTGGATTATCCCAGCCGTATGAATGTAACAAACCTACAACGTCCGTTTGTCTGACGTAACTTTCGGCGGGGGATTCCCCGTTATATTCGCGCCGGCTCTGCTCTGGTTTCTTTTTCAGTTTCGGCGGCTTCTTTTCTCTTTGGTCAAGCTGCTCTGCCGCCGTTATCAGTAAATCGCGCTCGTCTGCGGTCAACGTTGGAATAGAATCAAATCCGCCCTGTTCGAGTTCGTAACCAATGCCAGGGGCGCTTGCAATAAATCCTCCTTGCCCTCGCGTTTCAATCAGTACGGTTTTTTCATCTTTCATCATTGCCAGTTTATGGCTTCCCTGAATATTGGGCGCTCTATAGTAGACGTGCCGCCCGTGTGGCGTTCGTTCGATTGTCAGCTTTTGTAACAACTCCGGCGGTATTCTATCTTTCCATTTTTGAAATTCGCTCGCGCCGTTGTCAAAATCGATTACTTCCAAACCGCCGGAAACTTTCCCGCATACAAGCCCGATTCCGCAACCATCGCCGGCATTGGAAAAGAGTGTTTGAAGTTCCTGCTCTGTCGGTCGCTCTGTCTGGTATTTCGTCCAGCAACCAAAAGGGGCTTTTGGTTTTTCCGGGTTTGTTGGAAGTACGCATAAACCGCTTTTCAAATACTCCCTGCCGATTGCAAGGATTTTTGAATCAGTATGTATTTTAACTTTAGCCATCGTGGGTAAAATTAGTGTTTGTATCTCTTGACGCAAAACTATTTTGCGATATAATAAAATAGTACTGCGCCAAATAGAGAAGGTGAAGGAATTAACCGGGTAGAGCGTCAACTCAAACCCGGTTTTTTGTTTGGCGTGTGTGTCAGTTCTGCTTATCGCTTTTCCCGGCGGTTTCGTTTCTGAAGTGTTCAAAACCCTCCGCCATATTTTCGCATTGCTTGTAAAGGAACCTACATCGCGCCGCAAGCGCAAATTTGACGGCTTCCAAATCTTCCAGCGTCCGCCCTTTTGAACCATCAGTAAAATCATTGACAATTTGAAAGAGCGTTATCAAATAGCCGTATTCGTTAAAACCATCTGCGCCTGACTCTCCCAGCGAATAATGAAAAGCTGCGTTCAAAATTTCGTTGTACGTGGTTTCAGCTTCCGTTCGCCCTTCCTTTACTGTTCGCGCATACCGTTTCCGTTTGACTAGTTTCTTTTTTTGTCGGTACGTAGGAATACCGCTTGCCGCTTCCGCATTTGCTTGCCTAGCAACTGCCGCAAGACGTCCAGAGTTATCGTCTAAAAAGTCAACGATAATATCCAGAATCTCGCCCTCGTTTTTCGCGTCTGATAATTTACTGTAGAGGCTCATTTGGCGCCTCCTTTTCGGGGTGCGCCGTCCGGGTCGTAGGCGTTCTCAATCGGCTTTTGAAGTTTCGCCGCCGTTTCCTGTAACAGATTATTCAGCGCCGGAACCGCCGTTGGGTCGGTTTGGTTTCCTCTGGAAATAACCTCTGCTGTCATTTTGCCATCGCGCCTAGTGAATCGAATATCCAGCGCAAAATCAGATTTACTTTGCCGTGCCATCGTTGCCCCCTTCCTGCGTTCCCGCCGGCGTGTGTGGCTTTTGCGCCTTTACCCATTCGGAAATTTCGGATTCCGAAAATCTAACCTGTCCCCCAATCAGAGAATAGGGAAGTCCGCGTTTGCGCAAGCTGTCAACTGTTCTGACTGAAACGCCCAGAAGTTCGGCTGCGTTGCGTTTGTCAAGTAACTTTACCATTGTACAACCTCAAATATGTAAGAGTGTTTCTTTTCTGCTTGCTCCATTGCAAGCGTTTCTGCATAGAACCCCAAAATAAGAAAATGAATAAGAAAAAACCTGTTGAAATAACAGGAAAAATCGGGTGTATTCCTTGTTATTTGTACCCCAAAAATAGAAAAGCCCCTAAAAACAGGGGCGAAAAATTATCTAAAATTTTCAAGAATTTTAATCGTTGTTGCTCATAAATAAGAAAACACACAAAACCGTTTTTCTTATTCATTATCCCAGCCCCCCCGGTCATTCATTACCCCCATTGGAACCTCTTTACGATTCTTATCTTTTTTCGTGTAGAGTTTTTCTTCTTCAAGTTCATTTAAGAGTTTAGAGCAGAAAAGCCAATCAGAATCGGATTGACGTAACCCATTATATTCATCGTCTTCTACTCCTTCTGTAGCCCGTGAAATTAAGCGCTCTCTGTTTTCCTTGTCGGATTGTTTCGCCCTTTGTTTTAATTTGCGCAATACTCCCCCCAGTCCTTTTTTCTCTTGCCAGTTCGTATAATTGAACCCGATTTTATCTGCGATCGATTTTTGGGTTTCTCCTTTCCGCAAATACTTTAGAATCTCCAATAACTTTTCAATACCCTCTTTTCCTTTGGGAAGTTTGAAGTTTTTCCGCCCTTCATCTGTCGCGCCCAGTTTGGAAAGTCTGATAATATCCCGCGCCATCAGATAAACTTTGAATGGAAAAGGCGCTGTATGCTCTTTACCGGAAACGTCATTTTGTCGCAAATCAGCTTGCCAGTCAGAATAAAAGCCCTCTAACATTTCGGCGTTTTTCCTCGCGTCTTTCAACTGCTCTTTTGAAATATGGTTATTATTCCAAACCTTCAACGTGATATTATTTCGATATTCCGTATTGCCATCGTTCCTAACTTTAATATCTGGCTGCGGCTTTAACTGCTCAATCTCTCTTTTTGCTCCCGGCGGTATGCTCTCAAACAAAATATAATAGCTGCGCCGCTCTCCAAAATCCTGTTCCCATTCGGAAAGATTCCAGCTTTTTTCGATAAAATCCCCATCGCCGGCGGGATATACTTTCGCCTTTACTGCGTGCGGGTCGTTTTCTGCCTGTTCGCTCGTTCGGATTGCGTGTTGGTACTGAATTTCAAGAATCATTTTTGGATATTCCTTATATAATATAGTCTGTTAGCGTTTACGAATCCTCGCTAAAAACAGTTCATCGCTTGCAAAACATCGACAAAATAAAACAAATCCAGATATTAAGACAGATAAAATAGATAAATAAGCAAAATGGCATTAATTGACGTGGTTCGCAACCAGTGGGGAGTTCGTCCCCCCGGAAAGAACCTTCAAAACTATACGCCCGTTCACTATTTAACCGCCGCCCCCTGTCAACCTGCCATCGCCGGCAAAAAAGGATTCTTATATTACAAGCAAGAGCGCCCCCAGCGGTTATTCTATGGGGAAGTTATCGGCTCGCCTGATACATTTTGCCATCAAGACAAGCGCCCAATATAGAAGGTTTTAAGGGCTTCTGCGTGCGTGTTCCCGCTCTCCAAATCCGGCGCAAATACGATAATAATAGGCAAGAAAGATAAGATAGATAAAGATTTTTATATTTTAACCTCGCGCCGTTTGGTAAATAAGGTAGGGTCAACCCTTGCAATTTTGACAATATTTGACAATTTCATATATTTTCCCATAAACAGAAATAGCTTCTTTGTTCCTTTGATGGTATCCTGGTAAAGATTTAATTTCCGCTCTAACTGCCTGTAGGTGTAATTGGGATATTTGCAAGCGGCTTTATAAACCTTTAACGCCAGTTCAGTATCGATTCTTTGTTTTGGTCGCCGTTTCCGCTCTCTCTCTATCTCTACAGTTTCCGCTATCGGTGGTGGTAATTTGCTTTTTATCTGTTTGATTATCTCTTGTAGTATCTCAACCGCTTCCAGCCGTTCATCAACCGTCCCGATAATGGATACATACGCTTTCAGCATTTCCCGGATTATCTCGCCTTGCTTGCTCATTGCTTTACTCCTTTTGTTTGTGCGCTCTGAAACGCCGTAGACGCTATTCTATGGGCTTTGTATACAGTAGGGATAAATAGACGCCCTAACCCTAAACCCGCCCCAGAATCGGCGGCTAGAGCGCCCCTATGGTTATTCAAACCTAATACTACATCTTTCCTGCGCCATCTCGCCGGCGTATGCTTTGAGAATCGCCAAAAGACGCTTTCCCGCTTCAGTCATTCATAACCTCCATTCTGCTTGTAAGCATTTCAAGTAGTCTTTCCCGTTGGTCTGCGCCCAATCGGTCGAACAGGTCGATTATCTGTTCAAAAATCGTCAACTGCTCTCCAAACTGCTCTCCTAATTTTTGAGAATCGCAAAAAGCCCTTGTTTTTAAGGCTCTTTCGCTATCGGTTCGAATCCCTCTGCCCCTATCAAAGCCCCTTTGCAATATTTAGCGGGGGCTTTTTTCATTCTGCAGAACCCCGTGTTTTCTGGGCTCAAACAGTTATTGTCGTCTGTATCTGCCTTTTTATACAAAAAAGCTGTTGGGGGCAAAACTGGGGGGCAAGTGTGGACCAAATAGTGGAGTTCATTTTGCCTTTTTCAATGTTCTGCAAGATTTCCAGAATCTCTAACATTTTTAGTTGCCGTTTCTGCTCTCCAAACTGCTCTTCAGCTTTTGAATTT